>JAUYSA010000527.1 GCA_030696545.1 Hyphomonadaceae bacterium | reverse complement strand
TCGGATCAAGGCCCACAGGCGGCGGTTGAGGTGGCAACATTAGTCAAACCGCGTCGACCTGACCGTTACAACCACCGGGCCCGACGGAGCCGACAGAGCCTATCGGCCTAATGCCTCCGTCGAATTCATACAGTGTTCAGTTGCGATCCGGCAGGTCGCCTGTGAGACAGACGGAGCTGCCGCGCCAATGACCTATCCGACTTACGAGCTGCGCAAAGCGCTTGTGTTGATCTGGCGTTGGGATGCGCAGCATCCCAGGCTCGGTATAGCTTCTGGCTACGCTTGCTCTCGCAGCAGCGCCAAATGGGCGGCCCGCTGTTGGTTGCGAAGCGCCCACCCTGCGGTACTGCGCGTCGACGAGATCCAGACGGCGACACCGTCCAGAGTCCCAGGATGAAGCGCTTTACCCCCGGCTCGGCACAACAGTGTCGGCCGAACCCGCGTTGATCTCGGAATATTGAGATGGGAACTACTGCTGGTTGAGAAGCGGCCGAGAATGTCTCAGCATTTGGCCCTCTTACTTGACCAAATTTCACACACGGCCGAATGGCGGGTGTCAGAAGGCGCGCTCACTGTGAGCGTCCATGGTCATGAGAGATCGAGCCAGCTGGGCACCGTGGCCCTGTGGTAAGGCGCACCTGACACTCCATTCCAGAGAAGCTAATAGGGTTTGCGCAGAGGGTTTTTCCCCGACTTCGCGTGCGTCTTCCCATAGTCCCCTGTGCTGTCAACTGGTGCGGCCAGTTTTTCTCACTCACCCGCGTCGGTTCCCCGGGCGCGGGACCTTCTGGCGGTCAGATCCTAGGGCTTGAGTGTGGGATCATCGGACTGGAGGTCAGCGGGTTGGAGGGGCTCGGCGGGTATGGCGTCGACACTCGCTTCAGCGCTGTCAATCATTTCGGCATCGGAAGGCGCACCGGGTGCTTCGGCGGCAGTGACCTCGTCGTCCTTCCTCTCTTTAGCATCCTTCTTTTTGCCGGGAAGAACTGCACTGACGACCCTGCCTGCCGCCTTGCCGATCGCGCCGCCGACAACGCCGCCTACAGCGCCGCCGACCGGGCCAGCCGCAGTGGAACCCGCGATGCTGCCAGCCGCTCCACCGGCTGCGGCGACGCCCTGCGTGACCAGACCATCCTCATCCTGCGCCGCGGCATCTGTAGTCACCAGCGTGCCAGCGATCAGGAGCGCAATCAGGCGTGACATTGCGTGGTTCCTTTCGGGGTGGAGGCTGTGGGAGAGAGTGTTAAGCCGTGATCATAAAGAAAGACCCGCCTACGGTAGAGTGCCGACAACATGAACCGGAAATGAATAGGATATTTAGGGAGATTTTTCTGCGCGATGTCGGAACAACCAGATGGATATAGTGTTGATGCGACGGGCTGAACCTTCCTCAATAGCGAACACGTTCCGGAGTTGAACCATGATAAATAAGTCCACGATCCCCGCCCTGGTCGCAGCTATCGCCTTGGGCGGAGCAGGCGCTGCATTCGCAGGCGACGCGCCCAGCAACATGAACAAGGCCGGTTCCTATGGCGCCGGTGTGGCTTCGACGACGCCGCACGGCGCGACAGCCGCCGGTGTGGGTGGAAGCGAAGCCATGAACGCCACGCGTGGAAAGAACCGTGGCGGCAACCATCACGACCGCCGCGCAGGACGCGCGGCCGAGCGCGGTGAGACCGCCAACTCGGCGACCACCTACGGCAGCGGTGCAGTGACGACGACGCGCGACAGCGCCAACGCCGCGGTTACGAGCGGCGGCTCGGCCTCGGGTTCCGGCGTCCAGTCCACTGGCTCGACAGTGGACGCATATGGCGAGACGACCCGCGATGGCTCGAACGCCGACATCTACGGCAACTCGACCGCCACGTCTGGCGCCAGAGCCCGCTAGCGCATCATTGGCGGGGCGAGCGACCTTCGGGCCGATCGCCCCGCCGCCTTGCCGCGCGAGAGTTTAAATGAACAGCTTGGCCGTCGTCATCGCCGTGCTCGCCACAGGTCCTCTGATGAACGATCTCACCGAACGTGACGACCAATGCCTGGTGATCCGCTACGCAGCGGATGGCCAGCGCATGGAGAGCGCCCCCACGCGTCCTTACGAGGGGCCGCCTTCTGCCGCGGTCAGCGCAAATTCAGTGCACCGTGGTTCAGGCGGTGCCTCGTCCTCATCCAGCGCATCCGCGTCGTCGAGTTCTGCAGGCGGTCAAGTCGTCCTGAGCACCGCCGCTGACGGGCGCTCCGTCACCAGGACCTATCACCAGAAGGGCTGCACCGTCGTCGTGGACGAGCGTCCGGCCCGAGGAGGAAGATAATGCACCGCCAATCACGCGCTCGCCTGCTTGCCGCGGCTATCGCAATCAGCGCCATTGCTTCGTCGCCCGCCACGGGATTTGCTCAAAGTGTTACGGGGGGGAGTTCTGGCGGCGTAAGCGGCCAGGGGGTTTCTGCCTCGACCTATGGCTCGGGCCAACAGACCAACACGCCGGAGGGCTCCTCGATCGGGGTCGCGGGCGGCGGCGACGCGGTGGCTGTGGACGGCTCCGCCAGCACTCGCTCCGACGCCAAGCTCAACGAACGTCGCGCAATGCAGCGCTCGGTAGCCACCGCCCAGGATGATGATGAACGCGCCCGATCGCGCACCCGTACTGTGGTTCGAGAAGGCGAAGTGCGCTCGCGCACCGTGTCTCGCTACAAGCAACAGGGCGAGAAGCCGGTGCGCGAAATGACCTATTCGGTGACCACGCCGGAAGGCTCGACCACGCGCACGAAGTAGCGGCGCAGTTCGGTAGCAGCCTCGCCGACGGTGCAGCGCCTCACCAGCAGATTGAGTGCCGCCCTTACCGCGGCAGGCAAGTTGCTGAGAGGTGCTCCGTCGCTCGGCAGAGGAGTGGTGCATTACAGTTCGCTGCTTAAAAGTTCGTCGCTTGGCCTGATGCGAGCGTCCAAGTGCGACTGTCTCCGCGAGCTGCGTCGCACCCCATTGCGCCAATCAGCAGCTTGGTCCTACTTGGTGCCTGGGCCCCGGCGTCGTGCACTCGATCTTGATGGCTCTACTTGCCGTAACGCCTACTTTTTGACTGGGATTGCGCAGTAGATCTTTGCCGCAAGTCGGAGAAGACACTGGCTGTGCAATCATCATCGCCGCTGACGCGGTGCATAATTTGCGTATCCATCTCAGGTGGAGCCGATGGCTGGAGTGTCCCGGCACAACCGACTAGGATGGAAGCCATTCAGTTTTGGAGACGTAGATGAACATTAAACCCATGCGGATGGCGATGCTGAGTGGTAGCGTTGTCGCAGCGTTCACTCTTGCGGCCTGCAACAGGCCTGCTGACAACAGAGCGGCAGACGCAGCCGCCGACGCGAACGCCAATGCTGTGATTGCCGCGGGTGCGGCCCAGTCGGCGGCTGAAGCCGCCAACGCAACGTTGGCGGCTTCAAACGCAAATGCGGTCTCGGCGGCGCAGGCTAGCGCCACACAGGCGGCTGCCGCCGCGGCTGTCCCTGCCGCCCAAAGCGCTGCGGACGCTAAAGCAGCGGCGGATCAAGCCAGCGCGGCGGCGAGTTCAGCTAACCGCGCGGCCAATGATGCAGACAGTGCAGCGGACTCTGCGGCCCAAGATGCTGGGCAGCGTTAACAGCCGGTAGTTCCGACCTGATGATGGCGGGGCGGTTGCGAAGTCGAATCCTGTAAATCAGTTTGTGTCCTACTGCACATTGATCGAAGTTCACGTCTGAAAGTGCGGCTACGAAGAGCGGTAAGTACGGCGACGTGGCCTTCGGTCTTTAGGCGAATGACAATTTCATTTACTGACTGATATTCTCCAGAGGCGGCTAATTCATAGGCTCGCTCAACAATGTCGCAATCCATGTTGAGGCGTTCCTTTTGTGACTTCGCGGTGGCAGTCTAGCCGCGAGTAGTTAATGGCCCGTGCGGATTACGCGTCACAGGCACCTCGGCATGTCATTTGACGTGGCCACGCTGGTCGGTCCGAACGCCTTGCCCAATGCTACAGCAGCGAGCCATGACCTGATGGCCGCAGACGCGGCGCCGAGTCGCTAGATGGCTCCCCAGGGCTGGAGCAGCACCGCTGTGGTCAAGGCGCGCCCGCGTTCGTCGCTTCAGTCACCAGTCTAAGGTAGGGCTACCCTGCCTCGCTGGTGCGCCGCCGCCGCAGCTCGGAGGGTTATAGCGCATTCGCGTTTAGGTCCGCTCTAGGCCAGATCCCAACGTCAACCAGTCCCCTGATGTGTCAGCGCAGATAGAACGTCGGCCCACGGGCAGGTCTAGAGGGCTGGGTGACCAACTGTAGGAGGGTTAGACGGTCTTCGCACTTAGGCGCGGACTGACGGTCTCCAAGCTGGCACGGCGCAAGGTATCGACGGCAGTTTTGAGCTCAGCCTTCACCGTGCGGCGGCGCAGCCACGGGCGCCAGGAATCCCTCGGGCCGACCGGGTCCCCGATGTGGAAGGTCGCGATTATCGCGGCCAGGGGTTTCAGCGACAGGATCGGCAAGGGGCGCAGGCGGCAGTGGCCCTTCAGGCGCAGGGACTCGATGGCGGGGCCGAGGCCGCCTGCGGTCTTCAGCGCCTCATCAAAGGTGGCGTCGTCGCAGCCGAGCCAGTGGGCGACCAGCCGGGTGCGCAAGCGGCCGATGGCCTTGCGATGCTCCCGCCGCGCCCCGGCCTCGGGCTCGATGGAGAGGTCGCACTCAGTGTCGAGTCCCAAGGAGCGGTTGTTGATGTTGGACGAGCCTATGCGGAGCAGGACGTCGTCAATGATCGCCAGCTTGGCGTGGACGATGATGGTGCGGCCCAAGCTCGTCACCGGGCTATAGATCTGGAACCGGCCGTGCTTGTCGGCGTCCTTCAACCGCTGGATGAAGAATGAGCGCGTACGATCCATGGTCAGGCGGTCGAAATAGCTTGGAGCGTGCCCGGTGGAGACCAGGATAACCTCTGGGCCCGTGGGCTCGGACAGCCGCTGGGCCAGAGCCTCGGCGATCACTGGCGAGGTGAAATACTGGTTCTCCATGTAGATGCAGTCCTTCGCCGCCGCGATCGAGGCCAAGTAAAGCGTCTCGTTCTCGCGGATCTGCGCCTCGCCGCCCCAGGCGGCGGCCGAGCGGGACAGGCCCACGCGGACGTCGGTGAACTGCGGCGGGGTCCCGGCGGGCCAGGGGTCGCTGGGGCAGGGCGTGGACGGCGTGGGGATCTTCTCGCCGGTGGCGCGCAACCAACGGGCACGGAAGAGGTCGCCTAAAGCCTGGGCGGCGGGGCCGTCCACCAGACTCATCACCTCATGGCGAGGATCGAAACAGGGAAGCGAGCCAGGAGTGGCAGCGCGGCGCAGGTTGTCATCCTCGTGGTCGCAGGTGTCCCAACGGTCGGGACCGAAATCGCAACCGCCGCAGAATGCGATGGCGTCGTCGATAACCACCACCTTCTGATGATGACTAGCGCCCAGGGGAAGCTTCCCGTCCACTTCGAAGCGGACGCTGGTGTTGCGGAAGTCCTTCGCCGCCCGCTGGGGGTAGAAGTCCTGTGTGATGGCGATGGGCAGGGCGGCCTTCCAGCACAACAGCCGGATGTCGAGCTCCGGACGCACCAGGGCGATGGCCTTCAGGAAAGCGGCGATCTGGCTTTCGTCCGGGGTCGGGCGATCGACCTGTGGCTCGAACACAGTGAGGGGATGAAAGGCCCAGCCAAGGATGTGGACCGAACGCGTCGCCTTGGAGATCGCGGACATAACAGCGGCGAAATAGTCTTCGACGTCGATGAACACCGCAGCCCGAGGCGTGGTCTCGGCGCGCCAGCAGGTGGCTCCAGGCTTCAGCAGCACGTATCAGACTCCATCGGCATGCCCGAGCGCCGCACCGGCCGGGGCGGTGGCGCGCGAACCGATGATAGTTTGGCGCATGCCAGATGACCGGCGGCTGAATGCGCCAAATTCTTCAGCTAAGAATCCAAACGCGATGCGCCAGCTTTATGGATTTAGCTCAACGGCAGCTCCTGAGCGAAAATAGCCACAGAGAGCAGCGGCTCGGTGGGGTGCGCGTTGAGCGTCCGCTTTAGGCGTCGGAGCCGGTGTTAGCGCCTGGCGCAGACCAGCAGTCCTCCCTTGCTACGATCATGTGTAGCAAGGGGGAGGTAACAGAAAATGCCGACTGAGCCTTGTGCCCATACCAGAGCGACTGGGAGAAGCGTAAGTTGACGACAATTCGCCGCACCGGGGTCAGAATGCAAACCTCTGATCACCACTCCAGTTTCGCCAGGCAGACGGGGGCCCAATGTCGACATTTCGCGCCTACGTACTCGATCCCTCAGGTCACATCGTCTGGGGCAAATGGATCGAAGCCGACGATCAAGCTGAGGCTGAACGTCAAGCGCACAAGCTTTGCGATCAAGGCAATCCGACCGTGGAGCTATGGCAAGGCTCGCGTCAGCTAGCGGAAATTCCCTGCGTGGAAGAACAGTAGACTTGAGGGTTCGACTGCGATTGAAGGCAACCACGCACGACCGCGATTGGATGGAATGGCTTGCCCAGAACGACGTCGGCGAGGCTTTCAGCGTTTACCTTGCCGTCGGCAGCGCCGCTCATACAAATGACCCGGATCCTGGATTGGCCCCTTGCGCGCCCTGCGGGTCCCTGTCGGTTAGACGCCTCGCGAAGGGCGCGTGTCTGGGAACAAGCCAACGCCGCTCCCGGCGCGACTTAGACCTAAGTCGAGTGATTTTTTCGGTAAGGCAGCGCGACAACGGGCTATGTGCGAGGTCGCTATCGCGGATTTGCGCCCGAGCTTGGCCTCAGCGCATATTCCGTGCCTCTACGGACTGGGGGGGCGCATAGGTATTGTTGCTGCTGCACTATGTACAGGATGGCTCGCCGCATGGAACGGACCCTTTCACATTGGGCGTTTAACGCCGCCCGTGGTGCTGAGGCGATGGCATACACAAAGGTCCTTGAGACGATCTGCCAGCGTGGGGAGCGGACATCGCCGGCTCAGTGAACATGTTCCGGAGGTGCAAAGAGAATCAGCTCTACGCGATCAGGACCATCGACATAGCCGTCGTGCCCAGGGGGTATCTCGAAAAAATCCCCTCCGGTGATGCGGGTTTCAGCATTAGAATCAATCATGCGGACAACGAGCGTACCGCTGATGCAGTACCCGGTGTGGCGCATGGGGCAGCATGGCGGAGAGCCCAGCAGAGGCTTCTCGTCCTTCTCCCACGTCCATCCGGGCTCGAAGATGGCGTGCATCCCCGTGGTGCCGTCGTTCATATGTATGATTGAGATTCCACCGGCCGCCTTCATGTCCATGGTCTGGTCGGGGGTGTCAAAGCGTCGAACCTGGATACCGGAGTCCACGAGCGTGCTCTCCCTCATGTGAGGCTTAACTCTCACGCCTAGGCGCACGAAACTCTGCGCCACCTTCGGCAAGCTGTCGAGCTGGTGCTGGGAGGGACGAGAGCCTTCGCTAGGCGTCGCAAGCGCCCCATTCAGGCCGATCCAGTCCGGACCTCCGGGCCGCCTGCTTGGAGTGGGTCGCGGACATGCCGGGTGAGGGCTGCACGTTGGAATGCTGCTGGAGCTCGCTCAATGCGGGGCGACAAAGGCCTTTGCACTGATAAGCGCCGGCTGCGTAATTCCTGCTGGCTTGGCGATCTCCACCAACTCGGCATACCGCCGCGCCGCGGTGTCGGACGCCCCAGCCAGCTCGGCGCTGCGGGCCGCGCCATAGACGGCGCGCAACCGCCGCGGCTCTGTCTTCAGCACCTCGTCGAACTCCCGCTGGGCGTCGGAGGGGCGCCCGGCAAGCATCAGCATCTCCGCATACTGTTCCCGAGCAGGCGCTAGGGGACCAGGCGTCACGGGATGCTTCTCGGTCCTGGCTTCGCGCTCGACGGCTTCACGTAGGAGGGTGAGGCCGTCGCCTCGCGCTCCCGAGGCGAACGCCGCCCACCCCTCGGCGCCCAGCCGCAGGATCTCCACCTGCTCATGCCAGTAGGCGTCCTTCCCTTCCAAAGCCGCCGAAGTCGCCCTCAAGGCCTCGATGTCAGTGCGCGAGGCTGCTGGATCGCCACTACGCGCCGAGCCGACCGCCCGGCCGAAATGGGTAATCGCGTCCACATAGGGCACGCCATATCGCCGCGTGGTCAGCTGGGCCGCACCCTTCCAATCGCCGCGCTCCAGCATGTATCGGGCGGGCATGGCGGCAAAGGCGTAGCCTGCGATAGGCCGGTCAAGCTTCCAGTTCTTGAACTGGTCGATCTCCTTCAACACGGCCAAGGCCGCTTCTGGCTGAGCGGTCTGGAGGTAGGCGTAGACCATGTAGTCCATGGCGTGCACGGCATCGAACACCTCGCCGCGCGCCACCGCTATGTCGGCCGAGCGACGGTTGGTCCTGATCGAGTCCTCCCATCGACCGACCCTCGTGAAGATGTGCGAGGGCATGTGCAGCGCGTGCGGCGCATCCGCGGCGATGGCCGCATAACGTTCGGCGGCCGCCACCCCGCGGTGCGCCAGCGCCGGCACGTCGTATGTGTGGATCGTGTAGTGGGCGACGCCTGGGTGCCGCGGCTGGCGGGCGAACTCAGCCTCGAGGATTTCGGCCGCCGCCAGTTGGTTCGCATAGGCCTTGTCGTTCGCCGGTGCGGCCATGATCAGCGACAGTGCATAGCCGATAGCGGCTTCGGGGTCGTCGGGGTGGCGCCCGCGAAGTCCCGCCATCGCCTCCTTGTACTGCGCGATCCGCACCGGGTGCCCCTGCAGGTCGTCGCCAGCGAACAGAGTCGAAAGGGCTGCGATGTAGCCGGCCTCACGCTCGGTCTTCGCGCCGATCGCCTGGGCCTTCTGCAGCAGCGCCTTGCCCTCGCGCAGGTTCTCCGCGACGGGGGGCGTGAAGGGATTGTTCAGTAGCGACAGCGCCTGGCCCCAGTAGCCCATGACGCAGGCGGGATCGGCCGCCACCGACTTGCGGAACGCTTCCCGCGCGGGGCCGTACCAGAACGAATGCTGCAGGGTCATGCCCTGGTTGAACAGGACCCGCGCGGCCGGGCTACAGGTCACGGGAAAGTTCACTTCACCGAGGGCTGGACGGGCGTGATCACCGTGATCGTGCGGCTGCGCGGCGAGCGGGGGCGCGAACGCCACCGAGATGGCTGCAGCCAAGCCGCTGGCCAGCTTCGGAAGAATGCGCATGGCGTACCTCCAGATGCGCGGAGGAGATGTTTTGAGCATGACTCCGCGTTGAGCAGGCGTCGAGGCAAAGAAGGATGAAGCGAGGGACTCGTGGCCAAAAGGCGGACGGCTACAGTGTCCCCAAGGGTCGTGAGCGGACGGAGGAGGGCAGGGAGCTAACGTCCGGTTTCTGGACCGGCCCCAACTTCCGCTCCTGACTCGTTGCAGCCGTTGGGAAGGTCCGCATGTCGGCGGCATAGTAGAAAGTCGAGCGCTTGCCGAGCCGCCCTGGGCCACTTCGCCGTTTCGTCAGGCCAAGTCGGGCACGAGAGCTGGGGGTTTGGCTAGGGACGCTCGACCAGCGCGCCCCTGGAACCACTCGTCCCGCAGTCAATATATCGCCAAATTGATTGTTGTTATTATTCGACGTTGGTATTTAGTTAAATAAACATAATAGTAAATGATCGTAGTTATGATCTGTTTACTAAAATAATTGTCGATGTCGCAACGTCCGATCCATTATTCTGCCTGACAACGAGATGTTTCAGGGGTTGGACATGCGCCTAGTCACAATGATCAGCCTTGGGGTGTCTGCCCTGCTCGGCTTGTCCGCGCTGCTGGTGGCCAAGATCTACCTGCCGACCTCGTCCCCCGTCCCCTCCGACAAACAACCAGCGTTCGCATCCAGGCCCGTGGTCGTCGCGACGCGCGTCATCAAGTTCGGCGAGAGGTTGAGCGCTGGTTCGCTTACGGTGGTGCGACTGCCCGCGGGCGCAACGCCGGACGGAGCGTATTCGTCGATCGAAGCCTTGCTCGCGCTGGACCATGGGGGTGCTCCCGTGGCGCTGACGCCAATCGCGGCGCGTGAGGCCATACTTCCTCCGAAGCTCAGCGGTCCGGGCGCGCGCGCGTCCGTGGCGGCCGAAATCGCCGAGGGCATGCGCGCCTACACGATCAAGGTGACGGACGTTTCCGGGGTCGGCGGACACGCGCTGCCCGGCGACCGGGTGGATGTGGTCTTGATGCGCAATCTTGCCGCCGACCAAGCCTCCCAGAGTCTCGAGTCACTGGTTGTGTTGCAGAACGTCCGCGTTCTCGGCGTCGATCTGAACGCCGACTTGAGCTCGACCAAGCCCATCTCGCCAAGCACGGCCACTCTAGAGGTGTCGGTGAAAGACGCCCAGAAGCTCGCGGTCGCTGCGAGCGTCGGCGATCTGTCGTTGGCTCTTCGACGAAGCGGCGGCGAAGAGATCGTCGACGTGTCACCCCTTCGCGTCAGTGACGTCATCCTTCGCGGAGGTTCAGCGACCTACAGACCCAAGCTCGCGACGGGCCGTTCGCCGTCCGCACGCAGGCCGTCCCCGATCATTGAGGTCGTCGAAGGTGAAGGCGGACAGGGCGACACCCCCAAGGCGGGGGCATAGCGTCGATGAACCGTTCCGCCGTCGCCCGTGGCGTCGCCTTCGCGCTCTTCCTCAGCCCCTGCGCCGCAATGGCTGTGGAGGCCGGCGGCGGTGAGGCAGTCGCGAGCAGGGTGATCAACGTGCCGCGCGACAAATCCCTCTCGTTCGAATTGGATGCGCCCGCACGTCGCATCATCGTGGCTCAGCCGCAAACCGCGCAGATCGTAGCCACGACGGACCGCAGCTTCTACGTCCGAGGCAAAGCGCTGGGTTCGACCAACCTGCTCATCTACGGGCCAGGCGGCGCGTTGACCCAAGTGATCGACGTGCGTGTCGGCTACGACGCCGCTGCGCTGCAACGCGACCTCGCCGAGGCTCTGCCAGGGGAATCCATAAAGGTGCATACCCTTGGCGAAGGCCTGCTGTTGACGGGGCAGGTGTCCACCACGGCGGTTGCGGCGCGAGCGAAGGCTTTCGCCGAGAAGTTCGCGCCTGATGCAATTACTTCGGCGCTGACCGCCAGGGCGTCCCAGCAGGTCATCCTGGAGGTGCGGATCATTGAGGTCGGGCGCTCCGCGCTGCAGGAGATCGGTTTCAACATCGCCGCCAGCGGTTCTGGTTTCGATCTCATCGGCGGCAGCGGATTGATCGGCTCTTCTCCTGCGCAGGGGCTGTTGCACATCAGCGGCCGCGCCGGTTCTGCGTCGATCGACGTCGTGCTGCAGGCGCTGGAACAGAAAGGGGTTTTGCGCACACTCGCCAAGCCCAACCTCACCGCACTCTCCGGTGAAAAGTCGAGCTTCTTAGCTGGGGGAGAATTTCCGTTTCCTGTGCCCACGGGCAAGGACTTGGTGGCGATCGAGTTCCGCTCTTTCGGGGTGACGCTTAATTTCCAGCCGACCGTCGAAGAGAATGGAATGATCCGTTTACAAGTCGCGCCCGAGGTGAGTCAGTTAGATCCGAGGAACAGTGTCGAGATATCGGGCGTGACGATTCCTAGTCTCACGGTGCGCCGCGCAAATACAACAGTGGAACTCCGTTCAGGTGAAAGCTTTGCAATAGCTGGCCTCTTCCAGCAAGATTATATAAATGCGGCTCGCAGTATTCCCGGCATGGGCGATGTACCGGTGATTGGCGCGCTGTTCCGCTCGTCCCGTTGGTCGCGCCAGGAAACCGAGCTCGTGATCATCGTCACGCCCAAACTTGCGGCCACCGCGGACTTTGCACCGCAACCGCCGACGCCGCTCAACCGCGGCCGCGAGCCTGACGACATCGACTTCTTCTTTTCCGGTCGTGCTCTGGACGCGCCGATGCAGACCTCGGTAAGTCCCCACTGGCCTCCCGCAGAGCCGCGGCTATGACCGCCGAAGTCCTGGGACGCCGCGTCATTGGAGTCGGCGGGGACTTCCCCCAACTGGCAGGCGGACTGCTGCATGGACTGGTCTTTGAAGCGGCGACAGTTGAACGCTTGGGAGAAATTTCTTCCACAGACGTTGATCTGGTGCTGATCAACTCCGACGGACTAGACCGTCCCACCTTGTTGAACGTGATCGAGGCGCTGGCCGCACTTGCGACGCCCCCTGCAGTACTGCTTATCGGCGCGAATCTACCTGTAGGCGCCGTGCGCGCGATCATGCGTCTGGGCCGTTCCGACGTCATGGAGACGCCGATCGACCCGGACGCTCTCGTGTCCGCCATATGCGCTCTTCTAACCGCCACATCCCAGGCGACGACGACAAACAACGCGGCTTCGCGCTGCTGGTCCATCATCGGCGCGGTCGGAGGTGCGGGTGCGACAACGCTCGCCGTCGAAGCCGCGACGCTACTGGCGAACCGAAGCACGCGAGGGCGAAGCGTGTGCCTGGTAGACCTGCATCTCGCGGACGGCGCGGCCGCCGCCTATCTTGGCGCCACGCCGCTGATGCAGCTTCGGGAATTCGATGTCATGCCCGAACGCATCGATCGCGGCCTGCTGGCGGCGTTCGCCAGTCCTATTTCGGAAAAGCTGGATGTTCTCGCGTGTCCGCGCGACGCACTGGCGTTCGCCCAGACGCCACGCCAAACCGTGCTTCGCGTCCTCGAGCTCGCTTGCGAAGTCTACGAGCACGTAATCGTTGACCTACCGCGACATCGGCACGCCTGGACGGCCGAAGTGCTCGCTGGATCCGATGAAGTTGTGGTCGTTTCAGAGCTCACGGTGCCTGCACTTCTCGCCGCCCGTGCCTTGTCCGATGAAATCGCTTCGGCTCGCCCTGCGCAGCTTAGACCGCGCATCGTCCTGAACAGGCTGGGCACCCGGATGTTCAGTTCGGCGCCGTCGATGGGTGAGGCGGAGCGGGCGCTGCAGCGCAAGGTCGACGCCGGGGTATCGTCGGACTGGGAGGCTGCCGCCGCATCGGTGAACCTGGGAGGCTCGATCAGCCGGCACCGGCCGAAGTCCAGGATCGTCCGCGACGTGGGCGCTTTGGTGGACCGCATGTTGATGGACGGCGCTCGAGCGGCCTCGACGGCGGAAAGGGCCGCCTGATGAGCCGGTTCACCCTCGCGTCCGCAGCCGCGCCGCTATCAAAGCCGACCGGGCAGACGTCGCCAACTCAAGAAGGCTCCGAAGCGGCCGCGGGATCAATGCGCTCCGCCTCGGAAGCTCAGCTTTTGGAGGTGAAACTCAAGCTGCATTCCCGGCTCATAGACGAACTCGATCTATCCAAGCTGGATAACCTGGACGAGGCCGAATTGCGTCGTCAGGTGCTCGCGCTCGTTGTCGACTTCGCCCGGGCGGAGAGGCTCGCTTACAACACGTCCGAGCTCGAGCAGCTCGGGGCGTCGGTCTACGATGAGATGGTTGGTCTGGGGCCGATCGAGCCGTTGCTGAACGACGACTCAATCGCCGACATCCTGATCAACGGCCCGTTTCAGGTCTATGTGGAACGCCGGGGCGAACTTGTCGAAACGGCGGTCCGGTTCCGGGACAATGACCACCTGTTGCGGATCATCGATCGCATCGTCGCCGGCGTCGGCCGCCGCATCGACGAAAGCTCACCGATGGTGGATGCACGCCTGCGCGACGGAAGCCGGGTCAACGCCGCGATCGCACCGATCACGGTCGACGGCGCGTGCGTCTCTATACGGAAATTCTCCAAGAAGCCGTACACGCTCGAAAAACTGGTCGAAGTGGGGGCGATGCCACGTTCAGTTGTCGAGTTCTTGCAAGGCGCGGCCAAGGCCCGCGTCTCGATAGTCATCTCAGGCGGCACCGGGTCGGGCAAAACCACCCTGTTGAACGCCTTGTCCTCGGCCATCAGTCACAATGAGCGGCTGATCACCATCGAGGACGCCTGCGAGCTGCAGTTGCAGCAGCCGCACGTCGTGCGCATGGAGACCCGCCCGCCCAACGTCGAGGGAAAGGGCGAGATCCGTCAACGCGAACTGGTGAAGAACGCCCTGCGCATGCGTCCCGACCGGGTGATCCTGGGTGAGGTGCGTGGCGAGGAGGCGTTCGACATGCTGCAGGCCATGAACACCGGTCACGAGGGTTCCATGGCGACGATCCACGCCAACACGCCCCGCGATGCGATCACCCGGCTGGAGCAGATGGTCGCCATGTCGGGGATGCCGCTCGCTCCGGAAGCAATCCGCGGCCAGATCGCGTCCGCAATCGGTTTGATCATTCAGGTGACGCGGCTTTCCGACGGCAAGCGCCGTGTGATGAGCGTCACCGAGATCACCGGCATGGAGGGTCAAGTCGTGCAGATGCAGGAGATCTTCGGATTCCAGCGCACGCACACCGCAACGGACGGCGAAGTGCACGGCGAATTTCGCGCCACAGGCCTGCGTCCGCGCTGCCTGGACGAAATGATCCGACGTGGCATCCAGTACGATGCCGCGAATTTCGACCCCTCGCGCACGCTCACCTGACGCGCGCCGTGGCCGTCAACGTGTCCGCCGTCTTCCTTATCCTGGTGTTCGCAGCTGTGTTCACCGCAGGACACGCGCTGTTCGGAATGCTGACCGTCGCCAAGCAGAGATTCGTCGTGAACCGGCGTCTGCAGGTCTCGCGGCGAATAGACGGGGGCCTGGCCAACCTGGTCGGTGAATTGCGAAAACAGCGTGGCCTCACGGCGACCGGTGAGCACAAGGGTTGGATGTGGCTGAGCATCCTCATTGTCCGGTCAGGCGTGCCGTACGAGCCCCGACGCTGGTGTTTAGCGCTCGCCGCCGTTGCCGCTGCAGGCGCGGCGGGCGGATTTGCGCTCGGCCATTCGCCGCTGTCGCTCCTGGTCGGCGCTCTCGTCGCGGTATCCGTGCTTCCCGTCGGGTTCCTGAAGTGGGCGGCGTCGCGGCGACACACGGCTTTGGGCAAGCAACTGCCTCAGGGCCTGGACATTATCGTGCGCAGCCTGGAGGCGGGGCATCCCGTGCCAACCGCGATCGCCCTGGTCGCAAGAGAAATGCCCGATCCCATCGGATCAGAGTTCGGCATGGCGGCGGACGAAATCGCCTATGGCGCGACGTTGTCCGAGGCGGTGACGCGAATGTCGGCGCGCTGCCGACACCCCGACGTCCGCCTCTTCGCCGCGACCGTTCGACTGGGTGATCGCACGGGAGCGAACCTCGCCCGGTTGCTGCGGCTGAACGCCAGCACCGTCCGGGAACGGCTTAAAATGCGGCTGAAAATAAAAGCGGTCTCGTCAGAGGGCCGCGCCTCGGCGTTGATATTGACTGCCGCCCCATTTCTCGTGGGGTTATTTATGCAGTTGTCGTCGCCGAGTTTCTACGGAAACGTGATCCAGGAGCCGTTGATCCAAAAGGGATTGGCGGCGCTCGGTGTTTGGATGTTTATTGGAAATATCGTTATCCGCCGCATGATCAATTTGCGGATCTAGTGTGATGGCGCCTATCAATCTATACAATGTCCTGATCGCGGTGGGCGCTTTGCTAGTCGGCGCTGCAGCGCTTGGCGGCATGCTGGCCGGAGCTGCTGAGGTGAGGGCGGGGCTCCTTCGCCGCCGACGATTCTCCCAAGCTTCGGAAACGCATGCGTCGTCGCGCCGGGCGTCGTCGTTCAACGCATCTGTCGCTGACTTCCTTCGGCAGCTAGGTCGTCGCGGCGAGTCGAACGATCCCACCAAGCTTTCGGTGCTGCGCGCCCAATTGACCCAAGCCGGCTTCTTCGCGCGGGAGGCGCCAGCTATTTATCTGGGCGCCCGGGCGGTGACGCTCGCCGTCGCGACTGTTGGGGTCCTTGTCAGCCTGCCGCTATTCGTCAGGGCGGGAAGCGTTGCGGTGTCCTGGGTCACTAGCCTTGTCATCCTGGCCGCAATCCTGGGTCCCGGGCATGTGTTGCGCGTGCGCCGAAAATTCCGCGAGCGGGAATACAACGACGGCTTTCCGGACTTTCTCGATCTTCTCGTCGCCTCGGTAGAGGCCGGCCTCAGTATCGATGCAGCCGTGAGCCGTTGCACCGAGGAGCTCGAAGAAGGATCGCCGCATCTCACCATCCATCTGCGCTTCCTTGTGCTCGAGCTGCGAGCTGGGCGAGTGCGCAGCGACGCTTGGTCGGCGTTCGCCGATCGATTGGGGATCGAAGACGCTCGGTCGCTGGCGGTGATGTTGCGGCAGGCCGAACAGATGGGCACCAGCCTCAGTGTCACGCTCACGGCCTTCTCGCAGGATATGAGGGCGAAGCGAATGCTGCTCGCCGAGGAAAGGGCCTTGGCGCTTCCGGCGAAGCTCACGGTTCCGCTGATCTTGTTTATCTTTCCCTGTCTTCTCGGCGTGCTTTTGCTTCCTGCGATCGTTCGGTTGTCCGACGTCTTCGCGAAATAGTGTTGTTTCCCGTCAGAGCGGTCGCAGCGCCGTGGTGACGGTGATCGGAATGGAGATGTTGAACGGCGTCATCGACGGCACCCCGAAACTAGCGACATAAACCGTCGAAAGCGTCGCGGTCGGGCCATTGGCGGTGATGCTTTTGTTGAGCGTCACTTGGAGATCTGTGCCCGCCGCGGGTCCAACCGTCGCGCTTACCATGGCCTGGATCTGGGCTTGCGAAAGATCCGGATCGATCAGCAGCGCGCGCGAACTGCGCGCGAGCGCGAACCGAACGGTAGAGACCTGATGTTGGGTCCAGCCGAATTGAACGATCCCCAGGATCATCATGAGCAGAATGGGCAGGCAGAAAGCGAACTCCACCGCCGTTGCGCCCCTGTTGTTCGATAGGCTCCTGCGCGGCGGCATCAGTTATCGGACCCGGACGACGCGCTTTAGCGTCGTCTCCGGCCGCAGCAACGCCACAGCCTGGACGCCGTGGGCTTGCAAGGTGACATAGACCGCCGGAGGCGTTCCGGTCGGGCAACCGTCAGCGCACGCGATGACCGTTGCGACGCAACGACAGGTACGGCTGGCGGATACGTCGTAAACCTGCGGCTTATTTGGCCAGGCCTCAACGGTGATGGCTTGGGCGATCAGGTCGCTCGAACCGCCGTTGAGGTAGTATTGAGCCCCAGCATCCAGGGCGCTACGCATATCTTGGCGCCGCGTGCCGAACTCCCACACTGAGAAGCTGAGGATCGCCAATCCAGCGATGACCGGCGCGACCAATGCAAGCTCTACAGCCGCGGCGCCGTCGCGGTTCCCGAAAGTGCACCCGGCCGCGCGCGTCTTCATGCCGTCAATCGCACGATGTTGTAGGCAGGAATTGCTGTCATCCCATAAGCGCTGCAATCGGAGGCGATGTTGGTGTTTCCCGTCCACTCAACCGTGTCGCCAATCACTTGAAGGCAGCCGTTCAATCCAGAGAAGTTCCCCTGATAGATGACGTTTTGTGACGCAAAATACATTGCACCAGTTAATGCCGAATCGGCGCTTCCGTTAAATTTATTGTCTCCGCCGGCCGTATGTCTGTCGCCGAAAAATAAAATCCCTTCGTATATTCCAGATGTCGCGGCGCTGAGATTAACCTTGGCGGATCCGTTCATCGTTACATGGCCATTGCCCGTGACATAGAGAAGCACGCCTGCTCCGTGGAGGTCTGCTGTTGCGCTGACTGAGACGTCGCCATCGATGACATAGACGCCTGGCTGGAACTCCACCTCGCCCTTCAGGTTCATGCCGCTGCAATAATACCCGGGGTCGATAACGTAGGTTCCGTTCCCGGACGGCGCAGTCTTGCATGCGCCGGATGCGACAGGCGCGGGTATGTCCTTGAACGGGTCTGCGACTGGCGGAGCATTAGTCACCGGCGTGGAGCATTCCGTCATGGTCAAGCCGCTAGCCGCGCTTACACCTCCAACGGCAATTACACATTCGGTGTTCAGCCTTGCCGACCCTTGCAGCTTCACAGCGTCCGACGCCGAGGAATTGGACATGACACTGCAGTTCGTCAGCTGAAGAAGCGAGCTGCCTGAAAAGGTCGCGGCCCTCGATCGCGACGGATTCAACGCCAGCACGCAAGCTGTCGCCGCTGTGTTGTAGGTGGCGGTCGCGCGCGCCTGAATTTGAATGGGCGCGCGGGAGAAGTAGGCCGTGAAAAAGCGCTGCGCCGTGTCAGCGAGCACGACTTCGACGGCGGCTCCGTTAGCTTGTTCCAGATAGTTGACGTGAAGCGTGCCTTGGACAGCATCAAAGCCGTTTTCTGTGGCCCCGAGGGTCGCTACGCTGTTGACCTGATCGTCGTCGCCGCCAGCCCGGCGCTCGAACGCGGCGCTGAATGCGGCCGCATCGGCAGCCGCCTGAAGGGCTAGTCGCTTGTAATACCAATAGGTGGTTTCAACGCCGAACGCCGTTCCAGCTACAACGAAGGGGAGCATAAGAGCAAATAACACGCTGACGTTGCCGCGGTTGCACTGCATGCGCCCCCGATCATGCTTGTTTCGGTTATTCTGTGCTCCGTTAATGTGTATGAAATGGAAATAAGTATTGTAAATTGCTAGACTAAATTGAATTAACTCGCTCTTCTAACCGTCCCCTCAGGGCAGATGTCGTTGTTGCGCGTTGCCGACTCTCCTTAATCGCGGTGTAGGCGCGAGGCGCGTCTGTGACGATGACGCGCTTCTTGCGGAACTCAGCGGCGGACAAATCTTGAGCGCGCTGCCGCGCCTTGCAGACCAGCCGCCTGCGGCGCGGACTTAAGCAGCCGACGCTCCGCGCAACTCCAACCCATTTCCATCCGGATCGCTCAGATAGATCACGCCATGAGCGACTGCCACTCAGCCAGGGCGGCTGAGCGGTTGGCTTTATAGGTCTCTCGGCTGGTTAGGTGGCGCTCCTGATTGAAGTGGTTGTGGACGGTTCCGTGCACTGAGGCGAACTTCTGGAGTGTTTTCATCCTCCGGAACCTGAGCATCGCGTGCTCTCGTCGTCGGAACGGCTGGTGGGAGTTTTCAGCCCGGGTGTTCACCCACCGGCCCACCTCCTGATCCTCGGCGTTGCCGATCTCTTTCATAGCAGCGGTGTAGGAGCGCAGCCCGTCGGTGACGACGGCGCGGGGCTTGCCGTGACGCTTCATGGTCCGCTTGATGAAGCTCAACGCTGCGGCCATGTCGGGGGTCTTGCTGGCGAAGGATTCCAGCACCTGGCCTTCGTGATCCACCGCCCGCCACAGGT
>JAUYSA010000344.1 GCA_030696545.1 Hyphomonadaceae bacterium | reverse complement strand
CACCAGGCGCTCGGTGTTGTCGTGCTGATGGCGGCGACTCGGTTGGTGTGGACGGCGAGGCCTGCAGCCTAGGAGCGGCGCATGAGGCCAGTGCCTTCATGCGCCGCAATCCCTTATTGTACCTACGGCGTGCGTGGCGCTGCTGCTGCTGCTGCAGGCGGCGGTATGGTGGCGTCGGTTGCCGGGCGTTGATGGCGCGGCAGCTTGCCGGGATGGTTCGCCGCCAGCATTGCGAAGCTCGCCATGATCACCGAGTTGCGGCGCATGTCTTCGGGCTGCAGCGCCTCGAAGAAATCGAGATTGGTGTGGTGCGTCTTCGGCTCGTATTCCAGCGGGTCCTGTATGAACTGGAAGCCGGGCAGGCCTGCGTTATGGAACGAGACGTGGTCGGTCGAGCCGGTCGAGCGCGACGAGACATGCGTTACGCCAAGATCACGAACGGGGCTGATCCAGTCGCGGAAGATCGGCGCAATCGCTGTGTTGCCCTGCGAGTAGATGCCGCGGATCGAGCCGGCGCCATTGTCGAGGTTGAAGTAGGCCTGGAAGCGTGAGTGGTCGCGCGTCATCGGCGCGACATTGCCCCGCACATTGCCGGCGACAGGCACGCCTCGCACGCCGCCAAAATGCTTGGCGACATAGAGGCGAGAGCCGATGAGCCCCTGTTCCTCGCCATTCCACAGGCACACGCGGACGGTTCGCTTGAGCGGCGCCTTGGTCGATTGCAGGAGGCGCATGGCCTCGAGCGCGATCGAGCAGGCGCCGCCGTTATCGGTCGCGCCAGTAGCGCCGTGCCAGCTGTCGAAGTGGCCGCCGATGATGACGACTTCATTCGGGAGTTCGGAGCCGCGGATTTCGCCGACGACGTTGAACATGTCGGGGTTGTCGTACCATTCATTGCGGATGTCGGCTTCGACGACGACCGGCTGGCCCTGCTGCACCGAGCGCGCGATGCGGCCATAGTGTTCGGCCTCGATGGCGATGCGCGGGATCTGTGCGTCGGGCAGGTCTGTGCGTGAGCCGCCCTGCACGTTGACGACGCCATGACCTTTGTTGGTGGCGAAGACGCCGAGCGCGCCTTCCTGGAAGAACCAGGTGTTGCGGTTGAATGCGCCTGGCGCCGGAGGCATGAACGGCGGCGGGCCGGGAGGAGCCGCTGGCGTTCCATTTTCCGGAGGGCGCGCAGGAATTTCCAGAGCGTCGAGCTGATCGTTGGTGTAGCGCTTGGCGACGGCGTCCCATTGCGCGCGCATCACGGTCGGCGCCTGGCCGAGAATCCATTTGCCGCGCAGCTTGCCGGCGTATTTTTCCTTCAGCGTTTTCTCGTCGGTGTCGGTGACGAGAATGCACTCGCCGCTGACGAGACCTTTTGTCCCGGGCGTCCAAGAAACTGACATGCCGGAGATGGGGAAGGAGTTGGGGCTGACCGCCGCGAGATAGAATTTCGAATTGGCCCATCCGCGCGAGAAACCGTTGTTTGTGCCCGTGGGGTCTGTCGGCCAGGGTTCGAGCGCGGCGCCTGTGAGGCCGTAGCCCTTCATTTTCTCGACGACCCATTCGCCCGATTTGCGGATACCGGGCGAACCTGAGAGGCGCGGTCCCAGCACGTCCATCATGTAGCTGGCCGTGCTCATCACCTGTGAGGTGCTTTCGTTGAGCCCGGCGCGCAGGGCGGCGAGGGCGTCATAATTGAAGGTGGCTTCAGCTGCGGCGCGGCCTGCGAACAGCGCGGGCGCGAGCGCCGAAGCGGTGGCGGCCGTGAGGAAAGAGCGGCGGTTCATCAAGTATCCCCTGAATCTGTCTGCCTCCGACTATAGGGGCGGTTCAAGCGCAGTCGATTGGACTCGCGCGAACGGGATCGGGACGGCAAAGTCTGCCGCCTGGGGCGGCGGCTGAGATAAGGGGCAGGGCATGAATGATGCGGTTGTCATCCTGTGTGGGGTCATCCTGCTGGTGGCGATCCTCCCGATGATCCTGATGAATCGCGCCTTCCGGGGAGCGGGTAACCGGAAGGAAGAGGGTGGGGGCGGGGCCTACACGGCGGGCGCGGCGGACAGGCCCGGCAAGGACAAGGGCGACCATGGCCAGGACGATTCCGGTGGCCAAGGCGGATCAGATGGCGGGGATGGCGGCGGGGCAGGCGAATAAACGCCGGCTACAGGCGCACTGGCAGGGCTGACGGCCAAGGCTGGGCGTTTCGATCACCAAGCCGAAAGTCGATAGAAAACAGCGTTTTACTGGAGTAAATGGGCGGGGCGGCCGTTCTGGAAGGTCTTGCCTTGTGAAACGCGTGCGGCCGCGAGATACAGTCGGCAGGCGCTGTTGACACGGGCCGGGTCGCCCTGTAGCTGCACCGTTCGAATTTCAGTACTAAAACCTTGTCTGAGAAAGGCTCCGTGCGGGAGCATGCAAACCGTTTCTGTAAAACCGGCAGATGCCGTGAATCACTGGGTAGTCATCGACGCCGAAGGCGTCGTTGTCGGCCGTCTGGCTTCGTACATTGCGCTTCGCCTGCGCGGCAAACACCGGGCGGATTACACTCCGCACGTTGATCTCGGCGACCATATCGTCGTCATCAACGCGGAAAAGGTCGCGATGACCGGCCGCAAGCTGGTGCGCAAGAAGTACCACCGCCACACCGGCCACCCGGGCGGCATCAAGACCACGACGCCGGAGAAGATCCTGGCCTCGAAATTCCCGGAGCGCGTGCTTGAGCTCGCCGTGAAGCGCATGATGCCGGGCGAGAGCCCCCTTGCACGCAAGCAGTTCTCGAAGCTCCGCGTGTACGCCGGTGTCGATCACCCGCACACCGCCCAGAACCCCGAGAAGGTCGACTTCAAGTCGAAGAACTCCAAGAACGCGAAAGTCGCCTGATCATGGCCGAAGCCGTCGAATCCCTGAGCAGCATCAAGGACCTCAACGTCAAAGCCGCCGCAGCGCAGGCTCCGGCGACCGCGAAGATTGACAAGCTGGGCCGCGCTTACGCCACCGGCCGCCGCAAGACCGCCACCGCGCGTGTCTGGATCAAACGCGGCACGGGCAAGATCGTCATCAACGGCAAGGATCAGACGGAATACTTCGCCCGTCCGGTGCTCCGCCTCATGATCAAGCAGCCGCTCGAAGCCGCCAAACGTGAGTCCGAAATCGACGTGATCTGCACCGTCGCTGGCTCGGGCCTCACCGGCCAGGCTGGTGCTGTGCGTCACGGCATCGCCCGCGCGCTCGTGAACTTCGAGCCGGAACTGCGCGTCGCCATGCGTCCCAACAAACTGCTGACCCGCGACCCGCGTGCGGTCGAGCGGAAGAAGTACGGCAAAGCGAAAGCCCGCCGCTCCTTCCAGTTCTCGAAGCGCTAGTCGCCTCGATACGTGTTTCGAGGAGGGCGCTTCGGGCAACCGGAGCGCCCTTTTTCTTTGTCCGTTTTCCTGCGGGTTTAGATCATGGGTCCGAAAGTCTTCATCGACGGCGAAGCTGGCACCACAGGCCTGCAGATTCGCGAGCGCCTCGCTGGCCGCCGCGACCTTAAGGTGATCTCGATCGATCCCGAGCGCCGCAAGGACGCTACCGCGCGGGCGGAGATGCTGAACGCGGCCGACGCGGTGATCCTGTGCTTGCCGGATGATGCAGCGAAGGAAGCGGTGAAGCTGGTCGTGAACGACCGCACGGTCATCATCGATGCGTCAACCGCTTATCGGGTTGATCCCCAGTGGGTCTATGGCTTCCCGGAGATGGCCGATGGTCATCGCGTGATGATCCAGCGCTCGAAGCGCATATCCAATCCGGGCTGCTATCCCACCGGCTTCATCGGGCTTACCGCGCCGCTGGTGCGCGAAGGCCTGATCCCGGCGGCCACGCCAATCACCGTGAACGCCGTGTCGGGCTATACGGGCGGCGGCAAGGGGTTGATCGAGGAGTTCCAGGCTCAACCCAGCGAGATCACCAATGACGCGTTTCGCGCCTATGGCCTGACGCTGGCGCACAAGCACGTGCTCGAGATGACGAAGTATTCCGGTCTTGCCCGCCCCCCAGTATTTGCGCCCGCCGTGGGCCGCTATGCGCAGGGTATGCTGGTGGAAGTGCCGCTGCACCTGTGGGCGCTGCCCGCCTCTCCGACGGCGAAGCAGCTGCGAGAGGCGCTGGCTGATTTCTATCAGGGCGAGCGGTTCGTCAGCGTGGCAAGCGAGGCAGAGACCGCCGCTCTACAGAAACAGCGCGCTGGCGCGGGCGGTTATGTCGAAGCACTCGATCCCGAGGCCCTGAACAACACCAACAACATGAAGCTGTACGTCTTCGGCAACGAAGCGACACAGCAAGCGAGGCTGGTCGTGTTGCTGGACAATCTCGGCAAGGGCGCCTCGGGCGCTGCGGTGCAGAACCTGAATATTGCCCTGGGGCTAGAGGAAAACGCGGGACTGTAGAGTCCGGCTGATTGCGCGTACTGAAAGGTCACTGCTATCCATTGTCCTCCAAGTTTTTGAGGGGACATGTATGTTTCGTAGAGCCTTGGCCAGCTGGCGCGGTGTGCGCCAAAGTCTCATGAACGCCGAAGGCAGCCTGACCCGGCTGACCGAATTGGCCGAGGCTGCTGCGGAACGTCAGATCGCCGCTCAAAATCGTCTGGATATGCAGATCCATTTTTTGAGGCAAATGGAGTTGCACGTTGCGCGCCTCGAGTATCAGGCCGCGCTTTCTAACCCCCGCTATGCGTCGCCTCTGCGGTTGGAGAGATTTGGCCGCAAGCATTTCTCGCAGAATGACGAAGACGGCATTCTCGCTGAAATTTTTCGTCGGATTGGCGCTGAGGCTCAGACGTTCGTCGAAATCGCGGCTGGCGACGGCAATGAAAACTGTACCGCGGCAATGCTAAACCAGGGCTGGAGTGGTCTGTGGGTTGAGTGCGACGATGCAAACGTCAAATCGATCCGGTCGCGTTGGTCGAACGAGATTGCATCGGGCCAATTGCAGGTTGCCAGCACGTATGTCCGGCGTGAGACCATAAACGACATCATTGCGTCTGCTGGATTTAAGGGCGAAATCGATTTGCTCGTCATGGACATCGACAGCAACGACTATCATTTGCTGAATGTCATGGAAGCCAAGCCACGAGTGCTCTGTGTCGAGTATTTTGGGAGGGAGGCACCGCCATCGCGCTGGGTTATGCCTTACGAGGAAGAGCCAATGGGCGACTGGAGTCGTCCAACCGGAGCTTCACTTCAAGCGTATGAAGAATTGCTGGCGGAGAAAGGCTACTTGTTAGTCGGAACAACCATCGCGGGGATGAATAGCTTTTTTGTTCGCTCGGATCTGGTGCAAGACAAATTCCAGGCGCCATTCACGGCGTACAATCACTACAACCCGCCAAGGTACTGGTACCAAAATTTTGGAATGATAACGGCGTGGAACGGTCCCGCTGACGGCAAGCCGCCAAAGAAAGAATAATCAAGCCGCCGGAGCGATCTCGCCGCGTTCGCGGACCATGTCGAGAGCGTCGAGCTTGTCGAGAAGGTATTCGAGATCGGCGCGCGGGATGGCCTGGAACTGCGTGAGGACGCGTTCGACCATGCGCTGGCGGAAGCGTTCCTTGTCGTTCGGGCCGCCATCCATCTCGGTCTTGTGGTAGATGTCGACGGCCAGGCGGAAAGCCGTGAACATGCCGGATGGCAGGCCTGCGCGTTCGAAAACCGTTTTCAGGCCGAGTGTTCCCGCATCATGGATCATCAGCCATGCTTTGGAGCGCGGGATGCCGCCGAGTTCGGCGAGCGCGTGCTCCACGAAGCCGATATGGCCGAGGCACAGCGCGCGCATGATCAGGGATGGCGTCAGCCTGCCGTTCAGGTGCAGCTGCTGAACGAACCTTGCGGGATCTGATGACAGCCCGGCTTGCTCGACCAGATCGAGCGTAGCGCGTTCGCGAGCGCCCGAGGCGATCTCGATCGCAAGTTGCGGCGGCAGCTCATGCTTGTTGACGAGCCTGTCGAACAGTTCGCCCGTCACCATCGAAACGAGCTTCTCGGTGACGTGCAGCGGCAAGGCTTTGCGCGAGATCAGCGCGCCCTTGATGTCGTCATCGTTGGCGAAGCGCTTCAACATGCCGGCATAGGCGTCGTCAGAGAACGCCGCGCCCTCGTTGAGCGTGCAGGCCTCCACGGCAGGCTTTGCGCCATAGAGCGTGATGACTTCGGTGAGGCCTTCGCCCAGCGCCGGGCGCTGCGCGATGGCCACCTGCTTTTCAGGCGAGCCGGAAAGAACGATCTCCACGAGATCCTCGTCCGTGATGACCGGCGAGTTCTTGAGGACGGGGACGGCGATCGCGTCGATGTCCTTGGCAAGCTTCAGGGCGATGTCGCGCGGAAGCTTGGGGGAATTGCGAAGCGTCACGGCCAAGGCGCGGCGCACGAGCGCTGCTGCGTCGTTGCACATCAGGTCGAGGATCTGGCGCGCCGATTCCTGATCCTCGCCAGTGAGGTCCATCGCATCTATGCGTTTGCAGATCTTGTGAGCCGCATTTGCGCGTGCTTCAGGGCTGTCGCCCCGAACCAAGCGGCGTATGTCGTCCTGCGTGAGGGACGTGCGCATCGTCGCGATCGTCATTCTTCCAGCCTTCCGGCTTGAACTACCTTGAAAAATGACAATTGCTGGCTCGGGTTAATGGATATTTACGGAGCGCTCGAAACTTGCGCTACCAGCAATAATAAACGGGGAGATCTGGATGCTGCTCAAGGGCGTGAAAGTCATTGAACACGCTACGTATTATGCAGCTCCGGGGGCTGGCGGCATCCTGTCTGACTGGGGGGCCGATGTCATAAAGATTGAGCCGCCGGGCGGCGATCCGGTCCGGACCAACTTCCCGACCAAGGGCACCGGCAAGGAACACCTAACCGACAACCCCGCCTTCGACGGGGATAACCGGGGCAAGAAGTCGATTGTCGTGGACACGCGAACCGATGAGGGGCGTGAGGTCGTCCGCAAGCTTGCCGACACGGCAGATGTGTTTCTCACCAATGTTCGCCCCGGAGGGATCGAGCGTTCGGGACTGGGCTACGACATTCTTTCGAAGCGGAACCCCAAGCTCGTCTATTGCGCGCTAACCGGGTACGGGCTCGAAGGGCCTGATGCGAACGCGCCGGGGTTCGATGTGGCCAGCTTCTGGTCGAGGTCCGGCCTTGCGCGGCTGACGGCGCCGAAGGGGGCGGAGCTGTTTCCGATTCGCACGGCGGCGGGTGATCACACCACAAGCATCGCGGCGGTCGCGGCAATCAACGCCGCGCTGATACAGGCCTTGAAGACGGGCAAGGGGCAGCTTGTCGATGTGAGCCTGCTGCGGACGGGTCTATACACGCTGCACACAGATCTCGCGATCCAGCTGTTCTTTGGCCGCAACGCCTCAACGCGCCCACGGGCGGAGGCTTACAATCCGCTGACAAACTTCTTCCGCACCAAGGATGATGCGTGGATCTGCATTGTCGCGCGTGCAGG
>JAUYSA010000299.1 GCA_030696545.1 Hyphomonadaceae bacterium | reverse complement strand
AGGCGGGCGGACTATATCGGGAGAGGCCCCCTTGGCAATGCGCTGAAAACGCCTCGTTTCAAGGGTACGCGATCAAGAACTCGCGCCAATCGCTAGCCGCGCAGCTCAGGCAGGTGCAATGCCGGGTCAACCGGCTCCTTGCCCTTGCGAAGCTCGAAATGCACCTGTGTCGAGCTGGCGTTTCCCGTCTTGCCGGCCGTGGCGATGACCTGCCCCTGTTTCACCAGGTCGCCCTCTTTCACCTTCAGTGCGTCGGAATGGGCGTAGGCTGTGACCCACCCGCCCGGATGGCGGATCAGCACGAGATTGCCAAATCCTGCCAGCTCGCTGCCCGCGTAAACAACTTCGCCGCCAGCTGCCGCCCGCACCTCGGCGCCCTGCGCGGCCGAGATGTTCACCCCATCATTGCGTATGCCGTCAGCGCCAGCCCCGAATCCCTTCAGCACATTGCCCGAGATCGGCCAGATGAAGTCGCGCGCGCTAGCAGGCGTAGCCGGCGTCGATTTCGGCATCGGAGGCGGCTCGATCACAGCCTTGGGCGCCGCTTTCACCTCTACCGCCGCTTTGTCGCCAACCAGCGAGATCGCCTTGTCATCAACGGGCTTGACCACGGGCGTCTTCGCAGGCGGCGCCTTCACGACCGGCAGTGCAGCTGGGGGAGATGTCTTGGCCACCACAACCGGCGCTGCGACCTGCGCAGGCTTCATGACTTCCCGGGTCTGCTCGCGCGCCAGCGGCGGCAGCTGCAGCTCATCGCCCGGATAGACGGTCCACGGCCGCTGCATACTATTCAACAGCGCCAGCGAGCGGGTATCGACATTGTAGCGGCGGGAAACCGAGTAGAGCGTCTCACCCTTCTCCACCACATGCACATTCGGCGGCGGCAGATAGACCACGTCGCCTCTGTCGAGCGCGTAGGGCGGTTCCATCCCGTTCGTCTCGATCAGCGCGCGCATGTTCACCGAATAGCGCCGCGAGATATCGTACAGCGTATCACCGGACTGCACCTCGATCGCCCGCGCTGAAGGATTGTCCCGCGCCTGCCGCATCGTCCCGCCCGGACGATACCCCGCCTCGGGCGACAGGCTCTTGGCTTCCTCGATCGCGCTAGTCCCCGTCGGCGACAGGCCGACATCGACAACACGTCTGACGGATTCAGGATTGGACGATGGCGCTGGCGCCGCCGGCACAGCAGCAACGGGCGCTCGCGGCGCAGCCAGCACGATCGGTGCAGCCGGTTCAGGCGCCTTCGGCGCTGCCGCCCGGAAGTCGATCGGCGCCGCCCCCTCGCGTCCAGGCGGATTGGACGCGCACGCCGACAGCCCCGCCGCAGCGGAGGCCAGCAAACATGCGCGCAATGCGATCGGACTCACCAGCAAACGTCTCCGGTATTTGGCCGCCTAGAATTGGGGGGGAGAGTGCCCCGATCATGCTTACCGGAAGCTAAAGCTCCCGCGCGACGCCGGCCTGCAACGGCCCAAACCGGGCCTTTTGCACCAGAGTTTCGCTGAAACCGCCGTCCGCCAGCTTCTCCAGCCGCAGGATCAGCCCCTCCCCGCCCCGCTCCACCGGCGCAACAGCCACGCTGCCCACCGCCATCTGCCGCCCGATCTCCTCCGGCAATTCCGGCACGGCCCCCATCAGCAGCACCCGGTCAAACGGCGCCGCCTCAGCCCACCCCATCAGCCCATCCGCCAGCCGCAGCTCCACCCGCGACGACACGCCCAGCGCATCCATCGTCATGCGCGCCCGCTCCACCAGCGTCCGGTAGCGATCGATCGAATACACCCGCCGCGCCAGCTTGCTCAGCACCGCCGCCACATACCCGGACCCGGTCCCGATCTCGAGCACGACATGCTCCCGCTGCACGCCCAGCGCCTGCAGCATAACGCCCACCGTCACCGGCCGCGTCATCGTCTGCCCGCAATCGATCGGCAGCTCGACATTCTCCCACGCAGCATCCGCGAACGGCCTCGGCACGAACGTCTCGCGCGGCGTCTTCTCCAGCGCCTCGGTCACGCGATGGTCCGTCACGCCGGACTGCCGCAGCGCCAGCACCAGCCGCGCCGCCTGAAAGCGCGGATCCTCGCTCATCCCTCGTCCGCCACGCGCAGCGACTTCGCCAGCTCGGCCCGGAACGCATGATGCGTCATGTCGATATGCAGCGGCGTCACAGACACCCGCCCCTCATAGATCGCGCGCAGGTCCGTCCCCTCATCCGGCTTGGATGGCTTGGACGAATACCCGATCCAGAAATAATCCGCCCCGCGCAGGTCGGTCCGCTTCTCCAGCGTGGAGATCGCCTCATCGCGAAACCCCTGCGACGTCACCTCCACGCCCGCAACATCCTGCGGCAGCCGGTCCGGGAAGTTCACATTCATCACGCAGTTCTTCGGCCAGCCCGATTTCAACAGCGCCTTCAGCACGCGCGGCCCCCACACCCGCCCCGTCTCCCACGGGATCGGCTCGCCGCGCCGGAAATTCCGCGCCTGGCTGAACGCAATCGACGGCACACCCAGATGCATGCCCTGTATCGCCGCCGCCACCGTCCCCGACTGGCTCGTATCCTCCGCAATATTATGACCGCGATTGACGCCCGACAGGATCAGGTCCGGCGGATGATCCGCCATAATGTCCTTCACGCCCAGCAACACCGCATCCGCCGGCGTGCCCTGCACCGCATAGCGCTTAGGGCTTTCCTCGCGCACCCGCACCGGCGCATTCAGCGTGATCGCCCGCGCCTGCCCCGACTGCTCCTCGTGCGGCGCAACGATCCAGATGTCATCCGACACCGACCGCGCAATCTCCTCCAGCACCGTCAGCCCCGGAGCAAACACACCATCATCATTGGAAAGCAGGATACGCATGCGCCCTGACTCTCCCTTTCAAGCGATGAAGTCAAATGGCACAATCGCTTTCCTCCTCCGCGCAAAGCACCAACACCCCATCGGCCTCGCATGACTCTCACTCCGCTCATCCCGACGAAAGTCGGGACCCAGAGCATCAAGGGTGATGTGCATTACAACAGACCTGCCGGGACGAGCGGAGCAACACCCTAAGCCACGTGCACCCGCTCCAGTATCGTGAACGGCGGGATCTCATCGTCGAACCCCATCTCGTCATGACGGAAGCCCGTAATATCCTCCGCCAGGTTCAGCGGAATATCGAACGCCGCATTGAACTCCGCGCCCTCTGCATCCGCTTCCGTCTGCACCGCCATCAGCTCGTCGCGGATCGCCCCGAACGCTTCCGGCAGCTCGCCCTCGACAGCCAGGCTCCGCTCCGCCGCCGTGCCGTCATGATAGACTGACCACAGCTGCTTCCCGTCCAGCCACTCCATCGCAAGACTGGTCGATGTCTCTTCATGCACCACAGCCGCCACCAGCCGCCCGCCCGCCGACCACACCGCCAGCTTCGCCGGCTCCAGCAGCCCCGCCTGCTCCGTCACGATCACATACCAGCCGCCCGTCAACTCCCCGCCCGTGTGCTCCGCCTCGAAATACTCGTCCGCCTCGCCCGTATCGACAAAGCCCGCACGCTCCAGCAGCGCTTCAGACGAAACGTCCTGCACGGCAACCCAGGCCAAAGACATGCTCATGATCCACTCCCATAGCAGCGGCGCCGGTCTTTTCCTCCTCCGCGCAAAGCGCGGGGGAGGTGGATCGGCGCGCAGCGCCGAGACGGAGGGGGCAGCCGCTTACCCAATCACCTCAAGCCCGCTCATGTACGGAACCAGCGCCGCCGGCACCCGAATGCGCCCGTCCGCTTCCTGATAATTCTCCAGCACAGCCACCAGCGTCCGCCCCACAGCGAGGCCCGATCCATTCAGCGTATGCACGAACTCGGGCTTCGGCATGGGAGAGTCCCCGCACGGCGCCTCGCGCTAGCGCGCATCCAACCGCCGCGCCTGGAAATCCCCGCCGTTCGAGCCCACCGAGCGCGACGGCCGCCTGTTCGGCCGCGGCTGCGCCGACGACAAGGCCGGCGCGGTCGCGCACACCAGCGCGATCGCCTCCTGGCTCAAAACCCACGGCTCGCTGCCGGTCAACGTGAAATTAATAATCGAGGGAGAGGAGGAGTGCGGCTCGGACAACCTCGAGCCTTTTCTC
>JAUYSA010000291.1 GCA_030696545.1 Hyphomonadaceae bacterium | reverse complement strand
CAGGCCGTCGTGAACAGCGAGCTCCCGACAGGGTCGCGCTGTCGCGCGCCGCTGGGTCCCCCGGTCTGCGCCGCGAAGACGCGGCCATGAGTGCGACGGTGAGGAGAATGCGCGCCCTGGGAAATGTGCGTAGTTATTGTTGCCTCTTTGTTCCGTTGTGCTACCATAGGGTGTGCGGTGTCGGAGCCTTAAATGAAATCAAGAGCAGCAACCGACTACGAATATCTCGTGGCTCGCACCGGCAGAGACAGCGCCGATCGAATGGTGGCGTTAGGTTACATCGAGCCGGACGATCCAAGGGGACCCCAGGATTCTTCCTTCAAACGCGAGGCAAAATCGAGTTCCTCACAGCCTCGTTTAGTGACCAAGGATGCGATACGTTCACGGCGCATGAATCGTTTGCCGCACCCTCTTCCGTATCAGGGCTCCAAGAGGAGCCTGGCACCCCAGATTGCACCCATGGTCCCACGAAACGTCGCTTGTTGGTACGAGCCATTCGCCGGTTCAGCCGCACTGACTTTGTGGGCGGCCAGCGAGAACGTCGCATCACGGTATGTGATCGCAGACTCTTTAGGTCCCTTGGCGCAGTTGTGGACCGAAATCATCGAACGACCGGATGAGGTTTCCGCTCGCTATCGTAGCGTTTGGGAAGCGCAGGAACGGAGCGGCTCCGACTATTTCAACCGCGTACGAGAGCGATACAACGATCATCTCGATCCGGTGGATTTGATGTATCTCGTCTGCCGTTGCGTGAAAAATGCTGTCCGATTCAACGCTGCTGGCAAATTCACCCAATCTGTAGACAAGCGCCGCTTGGGGATGCGGCCGGAAAAGATGCAGGCTGCTGTCTTCGGCGCATCTCATCTTCTCAAGGGAAAAACGGAGGTGCGGGTGGGGGATTGGCTGAAAACCACAGCCGACGCGAAAGTCGCCGATTTCATCTACATGGACCCCCCATATCTCGGCACCACAGTTGGGCGGGACAAAAGGTATGCGTCGCAGCTCGCGTTAGTGAGCTTGATTGGCGGCTTGGAGAGTCTGTTGGCCCGAAATGTGCGCTTCATTCTGTCCTATGACGGAATGACGGGCGGCAAGACTTACGGAGACCCCCTACCGCAGCGCCTTGGCCTTGAGCATCTGCATCTTGACGCAGGCCGCTCGTCGCAGGCGACTTTGGTGGGGCGCGATGATCGCACCATTGAGAGCCTGTATCTCTCTCCCGGCCTGGCGTCCCCCGCGCCCGGAACGCCTAGTCAGACGTCTTTCAGTTTCGCCTTGGCAAGCTGACGCAACAATTCGGACAGGTCGGCACCAGACGCTTTAGCCACGTCCCTTATTGCGTCATGCACAGCAACATCAGCACCCACCCAAATGACATCGGTGCGCCGCATCTCCTGGGTCGCGATGTGGCTGTAATTTTCAGGATAGGCCCAGAAACATGATCCACAGACAACGGGGTCGCGGTTGTCGGGCTTCATATTCGGGCACTGCTCACAGGACCAAGACTTCCCGCGCTGATTGGAGGCATCCAGCAGCATGTATGCAGACACATCGTGCACGGCGAGTCCCGCGTCGCCCGCGATACGGTAGGGAATCCGATGGTCGATTTGCAGAACACGCGAATCCAGTCGAGCGCCCGAAATGCAATCGCGCGAACCGTAGTGGTCCAGAAGCTTCTGCTTGAACGCCTTCGGCAGGACCGAGCGTCCGCCGATCCGGCCGTCCTGTATCTCAGACGACGATCCGAACGAGTAAAGCGAGATGCGCTTCTTGCGTCCGTCTCGTTCCACCGTGACCATTGTGGTCTTGATGGGCACGCCAGCATCCTTGGCGTCCGCAATCGCCCGGGGCGGATGATCCAGGCGCTCCCTGAGATCGGCCGTGCTTACAGCGCCCTTGTCGAGCATTACCGCCAGTGCGCGGGCACCGCGGCTATTCGGCCGCGCCGCGATAACCTTTTCGGCGAGCTCGCGTACTTTCGGATCGATTTCTGTCGTCATGCCTCCTAATGCACCCGCGCCTTCCCGATCTCCAGCCCGTCCCCGCCCGCTGACACCGCGATGACCGAGCCGTCCTCGATCTCACCGGCCAGGAGCTTCCGCGCGATGGGGTCGACCAGGTCCTTCTGGATGACGCGTTTCAGGGGGCGAGCGCCGTAGACCGGGTCGTAGCCCCGGTCGGCGAGCCAGGCGAGGGCGGCGTCGTCGATGGAGAGGGTGAGGCGGCGGTCGGCCAGCAGGCGCTCGAACCGGGCCAGCTGGATGCGGACGATGGAGCCCATCTGTTCGCGGCCGAGGCGGCGGAACAGGATGATCTCGTCGATGCGGTTCAGGAACTCGGGCCGGAAGTGGCTGCGCACGGCCTCCATGACATAGGGGCGGACGGTTTCGACGTCGTCACCCTCGCCCTGACCGGCCAGGGCCTCTGACCCCAGGTTGGAGGTCAGGATGATCAGGGTGTTGCGGAAATCGATGGTGCGGCCCTGGCCATCGGTCAGGCGGCCGTCGTCGAGAACCTGAAGCAGGGTGTTGAAGACGTCGGGGTGGGCCTTTTCCACCTCGTCGAACAGCACGACCTGATAGGGGCGCCTACGGACAGCTTCTGTCAGGGCGCCGCCCTCGTCATAGCCGACTTAGCCGGGGGGCGCGCCGATCAGGCGGCTGACCGAATGCTTCTCCTGGTACTCGCTCATATCAAGGCGGGTGATGGCGCTGTCGTCGTCGA
>JAUYSA010000255.1 GCA_030696545.1 Hyphomonadaceae bacterium | reverse complement strand
GGCTTCTTTCGATCGCCTACTTCCTGCCGGCCTTCATCGGCGGCTTTGGCCTGCTGCGGCGCTGGCCATGGGCGCGTTCCATCATCTGGATGAGTTCGGCCATGATGGCCCTGCTTGTGCCCATCGGCACAGCCATCGCGGGGATCAATCTCTGGGTGCTGCTCTCCACCCGCGAAATCTCCGCCGATGGCGGCATCGCGAAGTTCGAGGACTTCGTCCATCGCTCCGTGCGCCCCGTGGTGCTGATGCTGATCGCGCTGGGCATTCTCGGCCTGATCATTGGCGTCGGCTATATCTTCCGCGACCAGATCGATCCGCCGCGCGAACAGATCCTGACGCCGATGCCCAGCGGCGTCCCCGATACCAGCGACATGCCAAGGTTCGAATACGTCCCGCCTACTTTACCACGCGCACCGGAACAGTGATGTTGCACAGGCCGATGCGGCCCACAGGCTTGGTGTAGAAATCATCCTTCCGCCACCGCCGGCCGTTCACAAGCGTCTGGAAGGATGCGCTGTCCGTCCGCATCGTCTCCAGATTGGTGCGCTGCGCCTCAGGCACATCCGCCGCCAGCTTCATGTCGGCATAGCGATGGTATTCGGCCGGCGTCTTGTAGAAGCCAACATCGCCAGTGCCGCGCGGAAACGCCGCCAGGATTTCCATCCCCTGCACAACCTTGCCCAGCACGGTCAGCTGTCGGTCCAGCGCGCGCGGCGATTGCCCGATGATCGTGTAGAGTTCCGTTCCCCCGCCCGAGTTCTCGTCATTCTCGCGCCCGGCGCCCACCATGCCATAGCAGTGCGCCAGCCAGACCTTCTCGCCATCGCGCGCCGCATACAAACCGTTCGAGAACCCGACCTCCGGCGCGAACGTGTCCGGATCAGGCAGGACGTCGAACGGCACAGGCGCATTGCGGGGCAGAGTGAACTCCGCATTCAGCTTCTCGACGCCCAACTTCGGCGGCCGCGCGGGATCCGCCGCCTGCGCCCACTGGGTCACGAAATTGTCCTGCACACGCGTCACCGCGCCATTGGCGAAATAGCCCTCGCGGGACAGCGCCCTGATATTGGCCACGTGCTTGGGCGCAAACTCCGGCGCCAGCTCGATGATCACCCGGCCATTCGGGAAATCCATGTACACCGTGTTCTCGGGATCAAGCCTGCGCCACTCTTCCGGCTTCGACGCCGCGATCACTTCGGCAGGCGAGGGTGTATTGCCCGGCGGCGGTCCCGGTATCGCGCTCACCACCGCAGGCGACTGGCACGCCGCAAGCGCAACAGCAGCAATACCGAACACGAACCTCATGACTTTTCCCCGTTCCGAACGAGGCGACCTTGCTATGGATTTTTCGCAAGCTCAACGCAAAAGCGCCACCCCGTTAGGAGCGGCGCTTGCCGATGATGCGCGACGTTGACCGGGGAGGACTCGGCGGCGCGCCATCGATGACTTTTTGGCTCTAGCCGCGGAACTCGCCGCTTTCCCAATACGTCCGGCCGGTGTTGCGATCCACGTAGTAATACCGGCGTGCCTGGTTGTCATAGACAAGGTCAGACTTCGCGGCGACCTGCTTGCCGCCGACAAAGCAGCCGCCCTGTTCCTGGCAGCCGGTGTAATATCCAACCGCAGCGCCCAGAGCGCCGCCAATCAGCGCGCCCGAAAGATCGTCATCCGAAATCGCCGCACCTGCCGCCGCGCCCAGCGCGCCACCGATGGCTGCGTTGCGCTGTGACGGGTCCCAGCTGTCTGTCGTGGAGCATGCCGCCAGCGAAAGGCTGGCAACGGCGGCGCAGAAAGCTGTTTTGATGGCGGACATGAATGCCTCGTTTGATGCGGTAATGGTCTTGCGGTGACTGAACGGCGAGTGACCGCAGGGGTTCCGGCTTTGAGCAGCCAAGCTGCGTGGAACAAAATCTCCTCAGCGATATCGCGCGCATTCCGCACGGGTTTCCGAGCTCTCGCTCCACGCGCGATCGGTGAAATTTCACCCATCCCGGAAGGGTCCCATTGATCCGCCCGACCTAGCGTCATCCCTCAGTAGAGTTGAGGTGGGATATGGCGGCGGAACGGCAAAAGCCGGCGCGGCTGGATTGGCGCAGGCCCGGATGGGTCTGGGCGCTCGCAGCTTTCGCGCTTGGCGGACCGCTCAATCCTCTGGCGCTTGGCGTGGCGTGTATTGCGATCCTGGGCAGCGCTTCCGGCAGCTCCGCCATGGGCGTCTATGCGCTCATGGCAGGGGCGGCGAGCGCCGCGATGCTCGTCGCCATCGTCAGCTGGCTCGCGCCATCGCCCGCCATGCCGCGCACCCTTCAGGCGCTGGGACTCAGCGTCGTCGCAGTCTCGATCGGCCTCGCGATCAGCGCCGGCCTCACACTCGGCAATGGTAGCTCAATCCCCGTCCTGCTCGACGAGCGCATCAATCTCGGATTGGCTGTGCTGATGCTGTCGCTGCTTACAGGCGCAATCATCGCTGCAAGTGCAGCCGCCGCATTCCGCTTCGTCGCGCTACGCCGCACGCGCAGGCCCAAGCGCACGCGCAGCCAGGCCGTCCGCCACCACGAGGTCGGCTCGACCTAGCCTTGTGCATCCGCGCGCACAGGCGCACCCTCGCGTCGGGCGTGATCCGGACCGGATACGCGAAGCGGGAAGGTTGCAGGCATGATGAATGTATCGTTTGCCCTGGCCATGCTGGCGCTGGCCACAGCTGCGCCGGAGCTTGATCCGCCAGCCGGTACGCGCGGCGCCAAGCCGGCCGAAGCCGCCGGCCAGCGCGTCGAACCGCCCTGCGCCGGCCCTGCCTGCCCGGTCCCTATTCCGTATCCGCCAACAAAGGCGACAGGCGCGTCGCCGGGAACGCCCGCGCCAACCGATCTCATCACCATCCCGCTGTGTACCGGGCCTTCCGGCGGCACGCCGCAATCGACCGGCAACGAGGCCGGCACGTCGTCCGGCAACTGCACATCGCCGATCGGTCTTGGACCGCCGCC
>JAUYSA010000297.1 GCA_030696545.1 Hyphomonadaceae bacterium | reverse complement strand
AAGGCGATTTTCAGGCGCTTTGCAGGTTTGGCCGAGGGGCGTGAACAGGGGGTGAACCATGTTGGCTTTCAACAATGTCAGTTGGGAAGCCCGTCATTCCGGACGGGCGCCCTGGCGCGCGAGCCGGAACCCAGGGGTGACGGGCATGCTCGTTGAGGCCCCTGGGTTCCCGCTCTGCGCCCTTCGGGCTCCGGCGGGAATGACGATAACGGGCTGCGACTCGTGCTGTTCTAGTTCTCGGCCCGCCACGCGTCGCGCATGTGGCGTGGGAGCTTTCCGGGCGACAGCAGCACGATGTCAAAACGCCAGAGATGTTTCTGCAGCTTGTGGCGGCTTGTGACCCAGATGCGGGCGGCCTGTTCGAGGCGGCGGCGCAGCTGGGGCGTTACGGATTCGAGGGCCGCGCCCTGCGTGCGGCGGGATTTCACTTCGACGAAGACCAGCATGTTCTTCTTTGTCGCGATCAGGTCGATCTCGCAGGCGGGGGTGCGGGCGCGGCGGTCGAGGATGCGGTAGCCTTTGAGCTGCAGCCAGAGCGCAGCAGCATTTTCGGCGCGGCGGCCCTTCTTCTCGCGCAGGCGGCGGAGGATGGCGTTCTCAGGCTTCTTCTTCGTCATTGCCTTTGTCGCGAAGTTCAAGCGCGCGCTCATAAACGTCGCGGCGCTTCAGGCCGAGGCTTTCCGCGATTTCGGCGGCAATCTCTTTCAGGGGGCGGCTGTCGTCGGCAGCGAGGATGGCGGCGTCGATGGCGTTGGCTTCGGGCGGCCCCTGCTCTCCCGGCGGGCCGACGAGGATGACGATCTCGCCGCGTGGCGGGCCGGCCTCAGCGTAGTGTGCGGCGAGGTCAGGCAGGAAGCCTCGGCGGGTTTCCTCGAACTTCTTGGTCAGTTCCCGCGCGACGGCGGCTTCGCGCGCGCCGAAGACTTCGGCCATGTCGGTCAGGCTGGCGACGAGGCGCGATGGGCCTTCGAAAAAGATCAGCGTTCCCTGCCCCGATTTCATCTCGGTAAGGAAGCGCTTGCGCGCGGCGGACTTGGGCGGCGGGAAGCCGGCGAAGGTGAAACGGTCTGTCGGCAGGCCTGAGGATGCGAGCGCAGTTAGCGGAGCTGACGCGCCGGGAATGGCATAGATGGGTACGCCGCGCTCGGCGGCTTCGCGAACGAGCTTGTAGCCGGGATCGGAAATCAGGGGCGTTCCGGCGTCCGACATCAGGGCAATGCGGCCGCCGCTTTCGAGTTCCTTAAGCAGTCCGGGCCGAGCCTGTGCGCCGTTGTGGTCATGATAAGGGCGCAATCGGGCGGACACTCCGAAGGCCGACATAAGCTTGCCGGCGACCCGCGTGTCTTCCGCGCAGACCACATCGACGGACGCAAGAATGTCGAGGGCCCTGAGCGTGATGTCCCGCAGGTTGCCTATGGGAGTCGAAACAACGTAGAGCCCGGGCGCAAGCCTTGGATCGACGCGGAAAAGGCGGGATGAGCCGGCTTCCTCTGGTTGCCGGGAATCATCCTCCGCCCTAGCTTCCGTCTCGATATGGGCCGGGTCTGAAGCCGCATCCTCAGGAGGGGTCGCGCATGTCATCCAAATCTCGGGTCCGCGGACTTGCCGCTGTTTCGCTTGTTGCGCTGGCCTCGCTGGCCGCCTGTACGAGCGGTCCGGTACGGCCCACCGCGCCTATCTCTAGCAGCGGCATGCGCCCTGATCCAAGCCGTCCTCTTCCGCCGGGCCAGCCGATGCCGTCCGAGCCGGTTTCGACCCAGTTCGCCGAAAGCCGCAACGCCTATTTCCCGCGTCACATTCCGCGCAACGAGACGCAGAACATCAAGCGCATCGCCGTGCTGCTGCCGTTCAACTCGACCAATGCCGACGTGCAGCGCCAGAGCAAGGGCATCTACAATGCCATCCAGATGGCGCTGTTCCAGGTGGGCGCGCGTGACGTGATCCTGATGCCGCGGGATGCAACCAGCGCAGATCCCCAGGTGATCCAGGGCATCGCGGAAGACGCAGTGCGGGATGGCGCGGTGGCGATCATCGGGCCGGTGTTCGCGCAGCAGGTTCCCGCCGTGGCGGCCAAGGCGGCGACAGTGAACGCGCCGGTGCTGGCCTTCTCGACCGACGTTTCGGCGTTCGGCCAGGGCGCGTATCTGATGTCACTTACGCCCAACAGCGAGGTTGAGCGGATTGTGGATTGGGCCGCGAAGGATGGCGTGACCCGCTTCGCCATGCTCGGCCCCGACAACGCGAGCGGACGCAATATCGAGCAGGCGTTGCGCCAGGAAGTCGCCGAGCGCGGCGGACAGGTGGTCAGCGTCGAATACTATACGCCAGGCAATGCCTCTCCGCAGGAGCAGGCGCGACGCACGGCGACAGTGATCGAGGCGGAGAACCGCTCTTATCCGAACAAGGTGGCCGTGCTGATCCCGGAATCCGGCGTGCAGTTGCGCTCGGTTGGCTCGCTGTTGCGGGCGATCGCGAATGTGACGCCGCGCGAGGTTCGCTTCCTTGGCACCGGCCAGTGGAATGACGCGGACATCTGGCGCGAGCCGTCGCTGTATGGCGGCGCTTTCCCGGCGCCGAACCCGACAGAGCTGCAGGATTTCGAGAAGCGGTATCAGGCGATCTATGGCGAGGCCGCGCCGCGCCTGGCGAGCTTTGGTTATGACGCAGGCGCGCTGGCGGCGACGCTGGCGGCGAACGCGCGGCTTGATGCGGCGATGATCCAGCGGCCGCAGGGCTGGAGCGGCGTCAACGGACTGTTCCGCTTCAACCCGGACGGCAGCGTAGAACGCGCGCTGGCGATCATGCAGCTGCAGAACCAGGGTGGCGTGAAGATCATCTCGCCGCCGATCCAGGCGTTTGCGGCTGGTTCGTAGTACGGGGCTTACGCCCTCGTGGTTCGACGGACGCCGCCTCCGGCGGCTGCTCACCATGAGGGCTAAACTTCTGACTCTTCTGTAGCTCTCATGGTGAGCAGCGATCCTTCGCGAAGCGATGGAGCGCGTCCGTCGAACCACGAGGGCGTGCTCACGGCGATATCTCGGCAGCGACCCGGTCAGCCACCAGACGGCCGTTTCTCGTAAGGGCAATACGGCCGTTTTCGTTTGTGAGCAGGCCGGCGGTTGCGAATTCGGCAACGCGCGCAGCTTCGAGCGACAATCCCAGTTCGGTGATGTCGGTTGCTGCGAAGCCTTCGATCACGCGCATTCCCATCGAGACGCGCTCGCGGGCTTGGGCCAGCGGGTCGAGTGCATCGACAGCGGCCCAGCCGAGGCCGTTGGCGGTCACTTGACGCAGATACTCGGGAGGCTTTTCGGCTGCCACGACGGCCCAGCGTTCATCACCCGATGTGAGGCGGCCGTGCGCGCCGGGACCGACTGCGGCCCAGTCACCCGATGACCAGTAGATGCGGTTGTGGACCGACTGGTGTTCGGGCGCGCGGGCGTGGTTGGAAATCTCGTAGGCGGGGTAGCCTGCGGCATCGGCCAGCGCCTGCGTGATCTCGTAGAGGTCGGCGGCGCGATCGTCGTCGAGCGGAGACCAGTCTTTCCGTTTCACCGCCTGGAAGAAGGCGGCGCCGGGTTCGATCGAGAGTTCGTAGAGCGAGAGGTGATCGGCGCCGAGCGTTAGGGCGCGCGCGAGTTCGGCGCGCCAGTCTTCGGCGGTCTGGTTCGGCAGGGCGTAGATCAGGTCGATCGAGGTGGAGCGGAAGTGGCGCTGGGCTTCGTGGAGGGCGGCGAGCGCATCGGCGGCGGTGTGGGTGCGGCCGAGGAATTTCAGGCGTGCGTCGTCGAGCGATTGCAGGCCGAGCGAGAGGCGGTTGACGCCCGCGGAGGCGAAATCGGCGAAGCGGGCGGCATTGTCCGGATTGGCTTCGAGCGTGATTTCGGCGCCCGGCTTCAGGCCCCAGAGTTCATCGACCTTGGCAATGAGGCGCGCGACCTGATCGCCGGTCATCAGCGAGGGCGTGCCGCCGCCGAAGAAGATCGCATCGGCCCGGCGCTCGCCCGTGCGCGCGCGCCAGCCCTCAAGGTCTTTCAGGATGGCGTCGAACAGGGGCGCGGTGTCGCGCTCCTTCGCGGCATAGACGTTGAAATCGCAATACGGGCAGATCCGCGCGCAATACGGCCAGTGGACGTAAACGCCAAAACCGCGCTGTGGATCGAAGCCGCTCATGGAGCGATCGCAGACGCCGAATTGGCTGCCACGTCAACTCTCAAGTGCTAGGCCGGCCGCTTGTCCGGCAGAGTGAACTCGACCCGCGCGCCATTGCGCCAGTTAGGATCGATGCGGATCTGGCCGCCATGGCTCTGGATGATGGTGCGGCAGGTGGCGAGGCCGATGCCTGTGCCCTCGCCCGCCGTATGCACGCCACGCGCGAGCGGATTGAACGCGACGACGGCAAAATCCGGATCGAAGCCGACGCCATTGTCCTCGATCGATATGCGGACGCCGGTCTCGTCGCGAACGCCGTCGATGCGGACAGCCAGCGGCCGGTCACGGCGGCGGTTCTTGATCGCGTTGGTGATGAGGTTGTGGAACACGGTGGTCATCAGCGTGGAGTCGCAGCGCATACGCACTTCATGCAGGACCGTGATTTGCGCGCCTGTGCTTTCGAGGTCGCCTGCATTCTGGCGGGCGGCGGCCTGGACGAGTTCGCTGAGGGAGTTTTCAGACAGCGTGATGCGCGTGAAGGCGGAGCGGGAATAGTCGAGCATCCCGTCTATGATGTTCGGCATTTCGCGCGCGCTGTCGCGGATGGAGCGGGCGTGCCGGCGGGCAGTGGCCAGATCGTCCTTGGCGAGCGCTTCTTCCAGCAGTTCGCCATAGAGGAGGACGTGGCGCGCAGGCGCTTTCAGGTCGTGAGCTGCGGACGAGGCGTATTGTTCCAGCGCCTCATTGGCGCGCGACAGGCGCGAGGCCTGTTCGTTGGCTTCTGCCTGCCAGCCCTCGACGAGGCTGGAGAGCCACCAGATCAGCAGGGCCGCCAACGTCACGCTGATTGCAGCGTTGACGGCGAACAGGGCTTCGCTGGCCCAGTTGTGCGTCATCGACAGGGCAAGGCTGATGGCGGCGGCGACAACAGGCAGCACGACGACGACAGGCAGCGCACGGCGAAGCAGGCGCCCGCGCAGGCTGGCCTGCAGCACGACCCGCCCGAAGCCGAGGCGTGGATGCAGCATCACGCACACAAGCATGAACCACGCGATCAGCGTCGCGGTGTGGAGCGCCATCGTGTTGAGCGGGCTGTTCGCGTCCGGTGCGCCCTGAAACAGGAAGAGCCCGAAGATGCGGAACAGAGCGGGCGTTGCCGCCACGAGTGCGAGCACGCCGGCGGCAAGCGACCAGCCGGGGCGCAGATTGATGACGACCAGCGTGACCGCGCCGATGAGCAGGCAGAAGATCGTGGCGTCGGATGGGATGATCGACCACGCATCCGCCCCGGTGGACAGGCTTCGCGTGGCCCACATGTGTGCAAGCAGCACGGCGAGCACCGCCGCGACAGCCGCCGAGCCCCAGCGCGAGCGGTTCGATCCGCGCAGGGACATGAGGAAGCTGACCGACAGCGCCATCAGTGCTGCGGCTGTGCGCGCTTTCATGGTGGGGAAGCCGGGGATGATCATCTGCAGGGGCTCGAAACCAAAGCCATAGCCGATGATCAGGACAGCGGCCGCGATGCTGCCGATGGCGACGGCGTGCCATTCCAGCGCCGAGAAATAGCGCCGTCGCGGCAGGCGAAGATAAGTGTCGAGCATCGTTTGCGACATGCCGCTGGATCTACCGGGAGACGGGACGGATTGAAACCTCAGTGGCGTGGAAGCTCGCCACGCTTCCAGTATCCGACAATCGCGCCGGCCATGGCGCGATAATCTTCCAGCGTCGTCGGCTTTTCGATGTAGCCGCTGCAGCCGCCCGCATAGGCGCGATCAACATCGTTCTGCAGGGCCGAGCCGGAGCACATGACGACTGGCACGGGATTGCCTTCGCTGCGCAGGAGCGACAGCACGCCGAAACCATCAAGGTCCGGCATTTTGACATCGAGCACGACGAGATCAGGCTTTTCCGAACGAATACGGTCGAGCGCGGTGATAGGCTTCATTTCGCTGGAGACCGCGACCCCGCCCTGCGCGGAGAACGCAAGCGTCATGAATTCGAGGCAGCGTGGATTGTCATCCACGATCAGAACGCTCGCAAGTTTCGACATATCACCCCCCAAGGGTTTTACGCTCAGCAACGAGTCTATCTGCTCACGCCGCGCTGTGAACCCCGAGAATTTGCCGGGGGGTCACACAATCGCGACATGGAAATCATTCTGCCGGGAGGAATTCAGTCTGCGAGGAATGTCTTGAACTTCGCGAAGGCGATCGCGCGGTGGCTCATGGCGTGCTTCTTCGCGGGGTCCATTTCGCCGAACGTTTCGGTCTCGCCTTCGGGGACGAAGATCGGGTCGTAGCCGAAGCCCCGATCGCCGCGCGGCGGGAAGACGAGCTGGCCACGGAGGATGCCCTCGAAGCTTTCGACATGACCATCGGGCCAGGCGAGCGAGAGGACGCAGATGAAGCTGGCGCGCTTGTCGACTTCGCCATCGGCTGATGTTTCAGACTTCAGGCCGTCCTCGACCTTCTGCATCGCAGCCCGGAAATCCTTGGCCGGACCAGCCCAGCGCGCCGAATAGATGCCGGGAGCGCCGGAGAGGCCATCGCAGGCGAGGCCTGAATCGTCGGCCAGCGCGGGCTCGCCGGACGCTTTGGCTGCCGCCAGCGCCTTGAGTTCGGCATTGCCGCGAAAGGTGTCGGCGGTCTCTTCGGGTTCGGGCAGGCCGAGTTCGCCGGCGGATATGGCCGTGAAACCGGCGTCGCCGAGCAGGTCTCGCAGCTCTTTCACCTTGCCCTGGTTGTGGGTGGCGGCGATCAGGCGGCCGGGCGGGAGCTTGCGGCTGGCGCTCATGGCGGCTGCGTCCTTTCGTCTGCCCGGGTGGACGGGCTTATTGTTTTTCGATATGGTCCGAATCCATCCGGCCAGACAAGTTGGCGTCTGGCAAGTTAGGTCGGGGCAAGCCAAGCCCCGGAGCTGATGGGATATTTGCCGCGCGGATGCGGTAAGGGTCGATTGGAGCCCGGTTTTTTATGCTAATGCGCGCGACCGGCCGCGGGTCGATCTCTTCTTTCCTGAAGGTTGCCGTGGACGTCGCCTGGGTCGTGGCGTGCGCGCTGCTGGGCTTCATCTGGATCATTGCGGCTTTCGCCATCTATTCGCTGGTCACGGGCAATCCAACCTTCCTGGACCTTGGCCAGTATCGCCTGAACACGCCGCGCGACCTTACGATCTGGATCGCGATCGGCTCAATCCTGTGCATCGGGGTGATGATTATCTGCGCCTATCTGCGCGGGGTTTTCGAAACGCTGGTGGCGCGCGACCCGTTCGTGCCCGAGAACGCCCGGCGGTTTGCGGCAATCGGCATCGTGCTTGGCGTTATGGAAGCAGCGGGCATGTTCGTTGCGACCATTGTGAGCTTGGCGTTCGGCGTTTTCGCGCCAACTGGTGATGGCGTGGCCTTCAGGTTTCCCAACATCAACTGGCCGGTATGGCTGGCTGTCCTGACGCTTCTGGTGCTGGCGCAGGTGTTCCGCGAGGGCGCCGCGATGCGCGAGGAGCAGAAAATGACGATCTGAGCCACCACGTTCATGTGATGGTGCAGTCATTGCAGGCCCGGGACGTTTGACTCTACGGGTTGGTTAAAAGGGCCGGACGCTTCCCCAACAGCGTTGACGACCAGACCGGCGGATGGTCCGCCGGCGCGAGCAAAGGACGACACCGGCGCCCATGGCGATCCGCGTCACCCTCGATCGGGTCCTGCTGGACCGGCGCATGTCGCTCACCGAGCTGGGCGATCGCGTCGGCATCACGCTTGCGAACCTGTCGATCCTCAAGACCGGCAAGGCGAAGGCGATCCGTTTCTCGACCCTCGAAGCGCTGTGCCGCGAACTTGGCTGCCAACCGGGCGACATTCTTGTCTGGGACCCCGACGAAGTTTCCGAAGCTGAGGACGAAGACGACGGGCGAGCCGTCGCCGCGGAATAAGCCGCGAGAATAGTTTGGGCCCTGCCCTGCGCGGAAGCCTTGACGGATGACACTGTCACCTTGATCTCCACAAGACGGATCTGATCACGAGCTTTCGAGCCCGGGGACAAAAATGACCGGCGGAACGACCGGCGAATTTTCCCAGCTGCTGCTGGGGCTGTGCGCAGGCGCATTGCTTGCGATGGCCGCAGCCATGCTGCGCGCGCCACGGCCGACCGCACGCTGGACCGGCTTTGCATTCTTTTTCACATCTGCCTTCTTCGCCGTGAAGCTCTGGTGCGACCAGACCCATGCGCTGCCCTACGAGGTGCGCGTCGTGGTTGGCATTGTCGCGATGTCATCGGTCGGCTGGTTCTGGCTGATGGTAATGGCGCTGTTCAATGACT
>JAUYSA010000229.1 GCA_030696545.1 Hyphomonadaceae bacterium | reverse complement strand
GATTGGCATTGTGCTGTCATCCGCCGTGCAGATCGTGAAGATGGGAATTGCGCACGAGGACAAGCGACTGGCGCTGAAGGCCGGGCAGGGCGATGCGGGGCGGATTGAACAGATCCTCGCCGCGAACCAGGCCGAGATGGCGAAGCTGCGCGAGCGGGTGCAGGTGCTTGAACGGCTGGCGACAGATGATGACCGCAAGCTGGCTAGCGATATCGAGCGGCTTCGCGCCGCTGACACGATGAGAGGTTGAAGCATCCATGGCTCAGTCGATTGGCGTTTTTATCCCGATCCTCGGCATCCTTTGCGGCCTTGTCGCGATCATCGTCGGCTACCTGCTGAAGTCGCAGAAGCTGAAGCTGGACATGATACGCGAGCAGCGCGGCTCGGATGCGTCGAACGGCGAGGTGATGGCGGAGCTTCATCGTCTCAAGGAGCGCGTCGCGGTGCTGGAGCGCCTGTTGACGGATGACGACCGCAAGCTTGCAACCGAGATTGACCGGCTGCGTGGTGGAGATGTTCGCGGCTGACAAACTATCCCCCGCGCCTCGCGGCGCGGGCCAGGAATCGCCCGGGGTTAAGGCATTCGGCTACGTTCGCTTCAATGGGCGAAGGTTCTCCGAAGGCTTCCGATGCGACGAACTCGGCAAGTAGCGGCGCCCATAGAAAGCCGCGCGAGCCGAGGCCGCCGATAAGGCGGTGAGGACTGAAAGGCGCCGGAGTGCCGTCCGGCGCCTTTTCGTTGTCAGGCATGGCCCCCGCGAACGGAAGACGGTCTTGCGTGGTTGCGCGGATCGCGGCGCGCGAGGTGATGTCTGCGGGCGTGATATCCGGCCGTAGGCGGGCAAGCGTTTCGAGATTTTGCAAGCGCGCTGCATCGGTGATTTGCGGTTCACCATGGGCTGCCTCGAATGTCGCGCCGAAGACGAGCTGGCCGAAAGCTTCGACAGCGTAGCCTCCATCGGCAATGGCGTTTGGCGAGCCTGAGGCTGGCATGGATTCGAGTTGCCCAAGGCGGCCGGCGAGTGCCGGCGCGTGGACGCCGATGTCTGCCAGACCAATGCCGGCGCAGACGATCACGAGGTCGGCTGGCAATTCGGCTATGTCGGCAATGCTGGCGCCGAAGCGGAGCGTCGCGCCATGCATCAGGTATGGAAGCGCCATGCGTGGCCTCACGGCTATTGCGTTCAGGTGCGCGATGCCGTGCTCCAACTGTTGGAGGATCGTCTCGTCGAGCGGCGGATCGGCGATGAGTTTCGCGAAGCGCAGCTGTTCCTTCTCGCTGCGGGGCAGGTGTTTCGCGTCGAGTTGCTGGACGGCGTCCGACCCAAGCGCGGGATAGAAGCGCCTAGCGTAGAGCCATGCTTCGACCAGCGCGCGGGCGGCGGGGCCATCGGCGGCGTCGAGGCGCGGCATGACAAGCGCGAGCGGATTGCCGCTTGCGCCTGCGCCGGTAGAGCTACCGCGATCGATGACGGTGACATCGCAGCCCCGGCGCAGGAAGGCGTGAGCCGCGCAGGCGCCGGCGATGCCGGCTCCGACGATGGTGACTGTCTTGGGGACTGATGCGATGGGCGGGCGCTCGGCAATGAGCCTTGCTTCGAGGCGTTCCTTCTTGCGGCCATGGCCGGGCATCTTGGCGACGGAGAAACCTGCGGCTTCGAGATTGCGGCGCACGTCGCCAGCGACGGTGTAGGTAGCGGCGCGGGCGTTGGGCGCGCTGAGGCGGGCGACGTGATTGAGCGTTTCGGCTGACCACATGCCCGGATTTTTCGAGGGCGCGAAGCCGTCGAGAAACCATGCGTCGCATTTGGCGCGCGCTTGCGGGATCGCGGCGGAAATGTCGTCGATGGCGAGGGTGAGTGTCAGGCCATCGGGCAGGTGGATGCGCTGGAGGCCGCGTGCGCGGTCTGGCCAGCTGGCGAGGAGCTGTTGCGACAGCTCGCCAAGTTCGGGCCATGCCGCGTGGATGCGCGCTGCGTCGTCCTTGCGGATGAGCGCGCCTTCGAACGAGAGGTAATTGAGGCACGCTGTGGGTGAGGGACGATGGCGGCGCCAGAGATCCCACAGCGCCAGCAGGTTGAGGCCCGTGCCGAAGCCGAGTTCTCCCACCGTGAAGTGTTCGCGCCCGCTCCACGCGTCCGGCAGGCCGCATCCGCTGAGGAAGACGGTACGTTTTTCAGAGAGGCCCTCGCCGGAGAAATAGACATCGCCATGGTCGCGCGCGAATGGCGCGGCGCTGTTCTGGCTGTCGGGCCAGTCGAGATCGGGAAGGGGCGGCAGGCGTGACATGCGCGGTCTCTAGCATAGGTGGGCGCGGCGTGTAGGCGGCCTTGCTCACTTCAGCGGATTGCGCGTGCCTTCGCGCGCGCGCTCAAGCCGCTGCTGATTGAGAATCCGGTTCGACGTGCCGCCGGGCGAGTACCCGTTGGGGTCGAGCATGACCGGGCCTTTCGGCGCGGTGGGCGCGGGGCGCAGGCGTTGCTTGCGTTCGTCGATGGACAGAAGCCGGTCCGCGATGCGGAGCCATTTCTCGGCTTCAGTCGCATTGCCTGCGCGAACGGCGCTGCGGGCATTGTCGATGGATCGGTAGTGGTCGCCGTTTTTTCTGAACATAGGGGTCCTGTTGGTTGGTGATGGGTGGTGGCGAGCGTCGGTGGGCGCGTGCCCCCTCCGTCTCCCCGCGAAGACGCGGCGCCTTGCCTCCCCCGCCTTCGGCAGTGGAGGACGTTCCCCTCAGTCGCGACTTAGCGATCGGACC
>JAUYSA010000293.1 GCA_030696545.1 Hyphomonadaceae bacterium | reverse complement strand
TGCCGGACAAATCCAACACCCGTATGGTGTTGTTGGCATCGATCATCTTGCCGATACCCGCACAGGCCCAACCCATGTGAGTTTCGAGGATCTGACCGACGTTCATGCGCGAAGGCACGCCAAGCGGGTTCAGAACGATGTCGACCGGCGTGCCATCTTCCAGATACGGCATGTCTTCGAGCGGGTTGATCTTGGAGATAACCCCTTTGTTGCCGTGACGGCCGGCCATCTTGTCGCCCGGCTGCAGCTTGCGCTTCACCGCGACGAACACTTTCACAACCTTCATCACGCCTGGGGGCAGATCGTCGCCACGCTGGACCTTCTCGATCTTGTCCGCGATGCGGGCTTCGATCAGGGCCACCGAGTCGTCGTAAGAGCCTTTGAGGGCCTTGAGCTGGGTATCGACGGCATCGTCGTCCACGCCAATCTTCCAGAGATCAGCCGTCGACTGCTCGTTCAGGAACTCCTGGGTGATGTCGGTTTTCTTGCCGCCGCGAGCGACAGCTTTCTGGCCGTTGAGCATCGCACGCAGACGCGAGAGAGCGTCGCGTTCGATGATCGCGATCTCGTCGTCCTTGTCGGTCATCAGCTGGTCGATCTGCTCGCGCTCGATCTGGAGCGCGCGCTGGTCTTTCTCGACGCCGTGACGGTTGAACACGCGAACTTCCACGACCGTACCCGTGGCGCCCGGGGGCATCCGCAGGGAGGTGTCACGTACGTCCGAGGCTTTCTCGCCGAAGATGGCGCGGAGCAGCTTCTCTTCCGGCGTCATCGGCGACTCGCCCTTCGGCGTCACCTTGCCGACGAGGATGTCGCCAGCCATGACTTCGGCGCCGACCGCCACGATGCCCGCTTCGTCAAGGTTGCGCAGGGCTTCCTCGCCGACGTTCGGGATGTCGCGCGTGATCTCTTCCGGCCCGAGCTTGGTGTCGCGAGCGGCGATTTCGAATTCCTCGATGTGGATCGAGGTGAAAACGTCATCGCGCACGATGCGCTCGGAGATCAGGATCGAATCTTCGAAGTTGTAGCCATTCCACGGCATGAACGCGACGAGCACGTTCCGGCCGAGCGCCAGTTCGCCGAGGTCGGTCGAAGGACCGTCCGCGATGATGTCGCCTTTGGAAACCTTGTCGCCAACCTTCACGATCGGACGCTGGTTGATGCACGAGTTCTGGTTCGAGCGCTGGTACTTCGACAGACGGTAGATATCGACGCCCGACTTGGAGTTATCGAGATCGTCCGTTGCGCGCACGACGATACGCGTCGCGTCCACCTGTTCGATGATGCCGCCGCGCTTGGCGGCAACAGCAGCGCGGCTGTCACGCGCCACGACGCCTTCGAGACCCGTTCCGACGAGCGGCGCTTCGGTCTGGATCAGCGGCACGGCCTGACGTTGCATGTTCGAGCCCATCAGCGCGCGGTTCGCATCGTCGTTCTCGAGGAACGGGATGAGCGCCGCGGCGACGGAGACGACCTGCTTGGGCGACACATCGATGTAGTCGATGTTCTCACGTGCAACGAGCATCGCGTCGCGCGCCGGTCCGACCCGCGCGTTGACGAAGTCGTTCTGCAGAACGCCCTTGGCGTCCATCTTTGCGTTCGCCTGGGCGATCGAGTAGCGCTGCTCTTCCATGGCCGAGAGGTACTTCACCTCGGATGTGAGCTTGCCGTCCTTCACCTTCCGGTACGGGCTTTCGATGAAGCCGTACTTGTTGATGCGGGCGTGCGTGGCCAGCGAGTTGATGAGGCCGATGTTCGGACCTTCCGGCGTTTCGATCGGGCAGATGCGGCCGTAGTGGGTCGGGTGAACGTCGCGCACTTCGAAGCCAGCGCGTTCGCGCGTCAGACCGCCCGGTCCAAGCGCCGAAAGACGGCGCTTGTGGGTGATTTCAGACAGCGGGTTCGTTTGGTCCATGAACTGCGACAGCTGCGACGAGCCGAAGAACTCGCGCACAGCAGCCACGACCGGCTTCGCGTTGATCAGGTCGTGCGGCATGACGGTGTCGATATCGACCGACGACATACGCTCCTTGATCGCGCGCTCCATGCGGACGAGGCCGACGCGGAATGAGTTTTCGAGCAGCTCGCCCACCGAACGGACGCGACGGTTGCCGAGGTTGTCGATGTCGTCGACTTCACCCTTGCCGTCCTTGAGGTCGAGCACGGTGCGCATCACGGCGACGATGTCTTCCTCGCGCAGCGTGCGCTGCGTATCGGGAGCTTCCATGCCGAGACGCATGTTCATCTTCACGCGACCAACGGCCGAGAGGTCATAGCGCTCGCGATCGAAGAACAGCTGGTTGAACAGCGCTTCGCCGGCCTCGAGCGTCGGCGGTTCGCCGGGGCGCATGACGCGATAGATATCCGACAGCGCGTCGATGCGCGACGTCGCCTTGTCCACCTTCAGCGTGTTGCGCAGCCACGGACCGCGAGCGTTGTCGCCATCGGTGTCGAGCAGCTGGATCGACTTGATCTTGGCTTCGCGCAGCGCTGCCACGGTCTCTTCGGTCAGCTCGTCGCCGGCTTCTGCATAGATCTCGCCGGTCGCGGCGTTGATCACGTCCTCGCCGATGAACTTCCCTTCCAGGAAGGTCGACGGAACCAGGATGTCCTGCAGACCGTCAGCCTCGGCCTTCTTGGCCTTGACCGGGGTGATCTTCTTGCCGGCCGGGAAGACGGCCTTGCCGGTCTTCTTGTCGACCAGTTCGAATTCCGGGCGCGCGCCTTTCCAGCGGTCAGCCGAGAAGCCCGTGACCCAACCGGCCTTGTCCAGCTTGTACGTCACCTTGTTGTAGAAGGTGTCCATGATCTTGCCGCCCGAATAGTTCAGGGCTTGCAGCAGCACGGTGGCCGGCAGCTTGCGCTTGCGGTCGATGCGGACATGCAGGATGTCCTTGGCGTCAAACTCGAAATCGAGCCACGAGCCGCGATACGGGATCACGCGCGCTGCAAACAGCAGCTTGCCCGAAGCGTGGGTCTTGCCCTTGTCATGGTCGAAGAAGACGCCCGGCGAACGGTGCATCTGGGAAACGATCACGCGCTCGGTGCCGTTGATGATGAAAGTGCCCTTGTCCGTCATCAGCGGGATGTCGCCGAGATAGACGTCCTGTTCCTTGATGTCCTTGATGGACTTGGCGCCGGTCTCTTCGTCCGTCTCGAAGACGATCAGGCGCAGTTTGACTTTCAGGGGCGCAGCGAAGTTGAGATCGCGCTGCATGCACTCCTGCACGTCGAATTTCGGGGTCTCGAACTCGTACGAGATGTATTCGAGCGTAGCGCGGTCGGAGAAGTCCTTGATCGGGAACACCGACTTGAACACGGCCTCGAGCCCGTCCGGGTCGCGCGTCGCAACCGGCGTGTGCATCTGCAGGAACTGTTCATAGGACGAACGTTGAACCTCGATGAGGTTCGGCATCAAAACTGTTTCAGTGAGTACTCCGTAAGATTTCCGAATACGTTTCTTCGACGTGAACGACAGAGCCATGTCTTGGTCAGCTCGCTTTTCTCTGGGCCGCAGCATCTACCCGCAGGCATCGGGTAGCGCCGTTGGACCGTTAGTATCCGGTGCGCGAATGACGATCTGAATCAGATCGCTCGGTAACTCTACACCACCCGTCAACCCCACTCGCGCGCAGGGCAAAAAGCGGTGCGCGCCGCCGGAGGAACAGGCCCTCCGGCGACACGCATAAGGCCTTACTTGATTTCGACCTTGGCGCCGGTCTCTTCCAGCTTCTTCTTGATGGTCTCGGCTTCTTCCTTCGACACGCCTTCTTTGACGGCTTTCGGAGCAGCTTCGACGAGGTCTTTCGCTTCTTTCAGGCCGAGGCTCGGCACGACTTCGCGAACGACTTTGATCACGTTGATTTTCTTGTCGCCGGCATCCTTAAGGATGACGGAGAATTCGGTCTGGACTTCAGCAGCCGGGCCAGCGGCAGCAGCCGGGCCAGCCGCAGCAGCGACCGGAGCGGCAGCCGAAACGCCCCACTTCTCTTCGAGAAGCTTGGCGAGGTCGGCGGCTTCGAGGACGGTCAGAGCCGACAGGTCTTCGACGATTTTATCAAGTTTCGACATTTCAGGATTTCCTTGAGTTCGGGTGTGTGACTACGGATTTTTGTTCGGGAGCAGGTCTCAGGCGGCGTCCTTGTTGGCGTAAGCGCCAATAACGCGAGCGAGCTGACCGGCCGGCGCAGCCACGATTCCAGCGATCTTGGTCGCCGGAGCCTGGATGAGGCCGATGATCTTGCCACGGAGCTGGTCCAGCGACGGAAGAGCAGCGAGCTGCTTCACCGCGGCCTGGTCGAGCACCTGGTCGCCCATAAGCGCACCAATCAGAACGAGCTTGTCGTTCGTCTTGGCGAAGTCTGCCACGACTTTCGATGCCGCAACCGGATCAGCCGAGTAGGCAACAGCCACAGGACCCACAAACATGGCTCCCGCTGCGTCGCCGCCCTTGCCGTCCAGTGCGATTTTCGCAAGCCGGTTCTTGATAACCTTCAGAGCCGCGCCTTCGCCTTTCAGCTTCACGCGCAGATCTGTGAGCTCCCGTACGGTCAATCCGGAATACTGCGTGACAACGATCACGCCGGCATCGGCGAAGACCTTCTTGTAGGCCTCCAGCGCTACCGCTTTTCCAGCTTTATCCATATGCGGTCTCCAAGTTGGACGACCGGACTAGCCCGACCGCCCCAGGAAGCGCACACAGGACTTGCGGCCGTTTCACCCTTCCCAGCCCTTCCGGGACGCCCGAGGGCGGCCGGTCGGTCACGGAGAGAGCGCGCGGTCCGCATGACCAGCGTGCCCCCGTCCCAGGGCAGAAACGAACTCAAGGGCGTCGTCGTTAGCGAATACGCCAACTACGCACCCTGTCCCGTCACACCCCGTCTCATGCAGGAAATTGAGGAGCAAAACCAGATAGTTAGTCTGGTGTGTACGCCTTGCTCCACCTGCAATCTTGGACGAGAAACGGCAGGCCCGAATTAACGAATCTGCCGCTCAGGGGGCTCCTATAGCCGCCCCTCAGCTTTGTTGCAACCCGGCCCTTGCTTTTTTCCAGAATGCTGATCCGGCGGGTTAAAATACCCGGAAAACGCGAAATAGGGACCGGATCGCCTATTTGCGAGTCCCTAGCGCAGCACCACGCAGACCGGAAAATCCCGCTCCTCAGGCGTCCCGCACACATCCGGCTGTGTCTTCGTCTGCTTCCAGTAATCGACGAAGCCAAGTCTCTCCACCATCGGCAGGAAGCGCGCATCAGCGCGCATGGCTTTGGTCGATGGCAGGAACAACGGCGACCAGTAGGTCCACATGAAGGCTGTAAAATCCTGCCGGTCAGCGATGGCGAACGCACGATCCAGATCGCCCAGCATTGACTGCGCCTGGATGTTCACATGCGGGCTGTCGAAGGACGTTAGGCAGACATCCGCCTTCTTCGCCCCCGCGAGCCGCGCCTGCCGGTCCGTCAGTTTCAGCGACGCGATCAGCTCGCGATAACAGGGCACGGCTTCCATCGCGCCCGGGGGCGTCGCCGCGAAGACGATCTCCGGATCCGTCGCACCGAGGAAAATCGCGGCGGCCATGGCGACCTCCCACGAATACCCGCTCACGCGCGTTTCAACCAGCCGATCCAGGCTCTCCTTCGCGCCATATTGCCCCGAGGCCGCTCTCGCAACAGCCTGATAGTACTCCCAGTTCGCACTCAACGGGTCACTCGTCACGGCCAGCGCGAAGTATCGCGCCGCATCCTCCGTGCGCCCCACCTCCAGAAGCTGCTGACCGGCGATCGCGCTTGCTCGCCCGTAGGTGGGCGCTTCGTCGGTCGATGGCGCCCGGGTCAGCACTGGCTCCAGCTGCGACAGCCATTCCGCCGGTGGCCTGTTGCTAACCACGGCCAGCGACACGCGCGCAATCGCCGTCGAATACGCCTCAGGCGCCATCTCCTCGGCGCGTTTCAACAGGTCTTCTGCTTCGCTCAGCGCGGCAGGTCGCTGCGTCTGCGGCAGCTGCCCCACCTTCCACATCAGCGCATCCGCCAGCATGCCCGGAGCCATCCAGTTCTTCGGCCGCCCCTGCATCAGCTCCCTGAAACTTGTCGGCGCGCCATTCAGGTCCGTCGCACAAGCGCGCCCCATCAGGGCGAGCGCCTCGGCGTCCGGCGCGCCTCCCGTATCGCTTGCAGCATAGGTTTGCACGCAGCGCGGAAGTCTCGCCGCGAAAGCGCCGGCGTCGTAGCCGACCTGGCTGGGCTTGTCCGCGTCGCGCGCGCCCGACATCTGCGCGATGGTCGTGCGGTTCGAAACGTCCACCAGCCGGACAACCGCCTTCAGTTCATCTCCCTCGCGCCTGATCTCGCCGCTCAAGGCAAAACGCGCGCCCAGCTCGCCCGCGCGCTCCAGCATGGGCGCGTCCTGCGCGCCAGCTGTCTCGATGCGCGGCACGGTTTCGACATTCACCCGCTCCAGCAGCCGGAAGCCTTCCTCCGTCGCCATGCCCGCCGCAGTCGCGGCAGCCGGATCATCGCCCACCGCGGCGAAACCGAAAAAGGCCGTGCGATAAGCCCCGGCCCCCACCGGCGCAGCGCTCGGCCGCGTAAGCACGAATCCCGCGCTAGCCACGACAGCAACGGCCACCGCAGCGAAGCCCGCCAGCACTGCGGGCCGCTTGAACAGCGGGGTCGACGCCGATTTTACCTTCGGCGCAGCACCCGGTGCTCCAAGATTGAACGCAGCAACCTCGGCCGCCGGCCCGCCCTTTACCAGCGCCGCCAGCTTGTCCGCCAGATCCTCGAACTTCGCTTCTGTATCCTCGTAGGCGTCGACCCAGTTGCGGCTCGCGAGCTCGTAAAGAAAAGCCCCGCTCGGTTTGATGTTCTCGATCCGAACCGGGATCACCAGCTTCTTCGAGAACGTCGCCGCCGCGAGTTCCTTGGAGATGTCGTCGCTCTCTGAAGCCGTCTTGGAAAACAGCAGGACGAAGATCGGCGCAGCTTCAAGCGCCGAAGCCGTCTTGTGCCGCCAGTCCTCCCCTGCCCCCAGCAAAGCGTCATACCAGGCATCCACGCCACGCTGCTTCAGCAACGCGTGCAGCAACCGCGCCTTCGCCTGATCGGCGCGCCGGTAACTGATAAAGATTTCGCCCGCCATGCCGTCCAGACCCCGACGGCATGCCCATCCGTCCCGCCGAACCTGCCCGGTTTCGATCACACCGGCAACCGCACAGCCTGGCAGGACAACAGCAAAAGGCCGGCGGATTTCTCCGCCGGCCCTTCTTCATTCCATCAGTCAGCGAACGCTAGTTCGCGGCAACCTGCGAGAGGTCCGTCACGTCGACCGAGACGCCGGGACCCATCGTCGAGGAGATCGCGATCTTCTTGACGTAGGTGCCTTTGGCGCCCGACGGGCGGGCCTTCACGAGTGCGCCGACGAAAGCGCGGACGTTCTTCTCGAGATCAGCTTCCGAGAACGAGGCCTTGCCCACGCCAGCGTGGATGATGCCTTCCTTCTCAGCGCGGAACTCGACCGAACCGCCTTTGGCGTCTTTGACAGCCTGAGCGATGTTCGGCGTGACGGTGCCAACCTTGGGGTTCGGCATCAGGCCGCGCGGGCCCAGCACCTTACCGAGACGGCCGACGAGGGCCATCATGTCAGGCGTGGCGATGACACGATCGAAGTCGATCTTGCCGCCGTTGACCGTTTCGAACAGGTCTTCAGCGCCAACGATGTCAGCGCCAGCGGCGCGGGCTTCGTCAGCCTTCTTGTCGCGAGCGAAGACAGCGACGCGCACCGTGCGGCCCGTTCCGGCCGGCAGGTTGACGACGCCGCGGACGTTCTGGTCCGCCTGCTTCGGGTCGATGCCAAGGTTCACGGCGATCTCGATCGTTTCGTCGAACTTCGCTTTCGCGTTGCCCTTCACGATTTTGACGGCGTCCATGACCTTGTAAACCTTGGTCGGGTCGACGGCCTTGCGAGCGGCGGTTGTGCGTTTTCCGATAGCCATTGGACTACGCTCCCGTCACTTGAAGGCCCATCGCACGGGCGGAACCGGCGATGATCTTCGCGCCAGCATCCACGTCATCCGTGTTCAGGTCCTTGAGTTTCTTTTTCGCGATCTCGCGGCACTGGTCCATCGTGACCGTACCAGCATTGTCGCGGCCCGGCAGTTTCGAGCCGGACTGGATCTTCGCTGCTTGCTTCAGGAAGTAGGACGCCGGCGGCGTCTTGATCTCGAAGGTGAACGACTTGTCCTGGTAATACGTGATCACCACGGGAAGGGGCGTGCCCTTCTGTTCCTGCGCGGTACGGGCGTTAAACGCCTTGCAGAATTCCATGATGTTGATGCCGCGCTGACCAAGAGCGGGGCCGATTGGCGGAGACGGGTTTGCCGCTCCGGCGGGAACCTGAAGCTTCAGGCTCCCCAACAGTTTCTTCGCCATGTTTCCCTCACGTGCGAATACGACCTTCAGGTTCTTGCGAACCCTCCAGTCTGGGAATGCGTGGTGCGGCGGCTAGCCTTCCACGCGCTTGCGGGGTGCATGCACCCCAGTATGCGATCAGATCTTGTCGACCTGACCGTATTCCAGATCGACCGGCGTTGACCGGCCGAAAATCGTGACAGTCACCTTCAGGCGGCCAGTACCTTCGTCGATCGAGTCCACCGCGCCCTCGAAGCCCGAGAACGGACCTTCGTTGACCTTGATCTTCTCGCCGATCTCGAACTGGATCTTCGTGCGCGGGCGCTCCGTCGCGCCAGCCTGGATCTTGCCGAGGATACGATCGACCTCAACTTGCGGCACCGGCAGGGGCTTCTTGCCGCCCTCGGCGCCCAGGAAGCCCGTTACCTTCGGCGTGTTCTTCACGAGGTGATACGCCTCGTCCGTCATGCGCATCTTCACGAGCACATAGCCCGGCATGTGGCGCTTCTCGACAGTGCGCTTGCGGCCGCGAACGACCTCAACCACTTCCTCGGTCGGAACTTCGATCTCTTCGATAAGCTCCGAGAGGCCCTGCATCTCGGCCTGTTCGCGAATGGTCGAGGCGACCTTCTTCTCGAAGTTCGAGTAAGCGTGAACGATATACCAGCGTCCGTCAGCCATTAGTGCCAGATCCCCGTAGCGAACCCGACGGCCAGTTTCACGATGCTGTCGGTGGCGTAGAAAAAGATCGCCGCCACCACGACCATCACAACGACCATGATCGACGCGACCATGGTTTCCTTGCGCGTCGTCCACGTCACCTTGCGGCCTTCAGCGCGAACCTGGCTGAAGAACGTGATCGGTCCGACCCGCTTTTTGGGCGGGGTACTGGAAGCGGTCTCGGAAGTTCCGGTGGGCGTTTTCATGATATTCCGGGGTTTGGACGGGACCGTCTAAGGCAAAGGGGCCGTGTCGTCCATGGGGTTTTGTAACGGTGGCCAAACAGGGTCACGGAAGGCCAGAGATAGGAAGCCAAAACCCGCTGAATAAGGGGTTTTCCTGCTATACCCGGCCCGTCTTTACCCTATCTGGCCCGCTGCCTAGATCGGTATCCATTTCGGCCGGAACGTCTTCAGCCACATCGCCATGATCCAGCGGGCGACAATAACCGCCGTAAAGAACGAGGTAATGACGCCGATCACCAGGGTCAGGGCGAAGCCGCGAACGGGGCCCGAACCGAGGTTGAACATCACCAGAGCGGCCACAACGTGGGTCACGTTGGCGTCGATAATGGTCGCCATCGCATGGTCATAACCGGCCTCCACCGATGTGATCGGAGATCGCCCGGCCCGCTTCTCCTCGCGAATCCGCTCAAAGATCAGCACGTTGTAATCGACCGCCATACCCATGGTCAGCAGGATGCCCGCGATGCCCGGCAGCGTCAGCGTCGCCCCGAAGAACGACAGCACGCCGATCATAAGGACCATGTTGAGCAACAGCGCGATCACCGCGAAAACGCCCAGCAGGCCGTAAGCGGCAATCATGAAGACCGCCACCAGACCGACGCCCACAACCGACGCGGTCACGCCCGCGCGGATCGAGTCGGCGCCAAGGCTGGGATCCACAACCCGGCGCTCGGCGACCTTCAGCTTGGCCGGCAGAGCGCCCGAGCGCAGCACGATGGCCATCTGCTCGGCTTCTTCGATCGAGAAATTGCCCGTAATCCGCCCGCTGCCACCAATAATGGGGCTCTGGATCGTCGGCGCAGAAACGATCCGGTCATCGAGCACGATCGCGAAGCGCTGGCCGACATTCTTGCGGGTCTCGTCGCCAAAGCGCTTGGCGCCCGCGGGATGAAGCTGGAAAGCGATGCTTGCGCCGCCCGTCTCGTCGAAGTCCTGCTGCGCGCCCGAAAGATCAGCGCCCTGGATAATGGAATCGAGGTGGATCACTTCGACAGCGCCAGCCTGACTGTCATCCGGCAGGGCCACGCGGTTGTTGCGCGGTTCGCCCGGCGTGTAATCGGCGGGGTTCGCGCCCGGATCGACCATGTTGAATGTCAGCACGCCGGTTTTTGTCAGCGTCTCGACCAGATTGTCCGTTTCGGCCGGATTCAGGCCCGGAACCTCAACAATAACGCGGCTATCGCCCTGTTTCTGGATGTTCGGCTCGACAAGGCCCGAGTTGTCCGCGCGGCGGCGAACGGCCTCGATGGAGCTGTCCAGCGCATCCGCCTGCAGCTTTTCGAAATGCGCGTTATTGAAGCGCATCTCGATCGCGCCATCGGCGCGTTCAGTGACAACATAGTAGTCCGCCACGCCGATAGTGCCCGCCGGCGGCTTGCCGAGGGACCTGACCCGCTCCAGCGCCTGCGCCTTGTCAGTCGCGTTACGCAACTTGACGACAACGGCATCGCCTTCCGGGTTGCGGCTCAGCACCGGGATCAGCGGCGTTTCACGCAGCTTCTCGCCCACCGCCCGGTTCAGATTGCGCAATTCGTTCTGCCGCAGCTCGACCGGGTCGACTTCGAGCAGGATCGACGCCCCGCCCTTCAGGTCGAGACCGAGGCTCAACGGCTTCACCGGCAGCCATGAGATATACTGCTGGCGCTGTTGCTCGGAGAGCATGTTCGGCAAGCAAGCCAACACGCCGAGCAGAAGCGTCACAAGGACGAGCGCAACCTTCCAGGCCGGAAAACGCAGAAGCATGAAAGATCAGCTTCCTTTGGAATCGTTCGCCGCTGCCGGCGCAGACGGGTTCTTCACGTCCACGATCATGCCGCGAACAATGCGCAGCTTGCCGCCTTCGCCCGTGTCGATCACAACCTCGTCGTCCTTAAGCGCAAAGATACGGCCGATGATGCCGCCCTGCGTGACGACCGTGTCGCCTTTTTTCATGCCCGCCAGCATCGCCTTGTGCTTCTTCATGCGGTTGTTCTGCGGACGGATCAGCAGGAAGTAGAAGATCACGATCATGCCGATCGGCAGCATGAGGTTCGCGAGCAGCGCGCCCATGCCGCCGTCTCCGGCGGGAGCGGCGCCAACGGCCGGTGCGGCTGCCTGCTGGAAGAACATGAGGAACGACGACATCGGCTCTCCGTGGGAATCTCTCAACGCTCCCGCCAGACAGGGGGAGCTTAGGCG
>JAUYSA010000171.1 GCA_030696545.1 Hyphomonadaceae bacterium | reverse complement strand
TGGTCGAACTCGCGGCGCCGGCGACGGATGGACTTGGCCGAGGCGGACTCGATGGCGATGTGGATACGCACTTCTTCGAACGCTTTGGCGGCGCGATCCTGTTGACGCTTCTGAACATCGGCGGATCGGCTGTAGCGGATTCCACGGATACGAGCATTGTCATCGCTTCAACACGTGCGGGCGTTGATGCGGGGTCGAGCTCTCTGGCTTCGGGCGCGAATATCGGGCCGACCGTGACTGTGCCACAGGGCTCGCCGGTTCGGGTATTCGTGAGCCAGGATCTGGATTTCTCGACCGTTGGTCCGGTCAAGTCTGGCGCATCCAATTGAGCGGCGAAGGCGTTTATCTCCGCACTTATCTGGCGCCGCTTTCCGCATGGCTTGATCGCGCGGATGTCACGGACATTCTGGTGAACCGCCCCGGCGAAGTCTGGATCGATGGCGCACGCGGGTTCGAGCATCATGCGGCGCCGGACGTGACCGAAGTGATGATGCTGCGTCTGGCGCAACAGATTGCCGCGCATACGGCGCAGGGTGTTTCGCGGGAATATCCGCTGCTGGCCGCGACCCTGCCCGACGGCGCGCGGGTGCAGATCGTTTCGCCGCCTGCGACGCGGAGCCATTTTGCGCTCGCGATCCGGAAGCACGTGGTTCAGGACCTGACGCTCGATAATTATGAGGCAGCGGGAGCCTTCGCTGGCGCGAAGCGGGCTTCGGGAAGTGAACGGGCCGAGCAGGATCGCGAGCTTCAGGGGCTGCTTGATCGCGGAGAGGTCAAGGCGTTCTTTTCGCAGGCGGTGAAGGCCGGGCGGAATATCGTGATCTCGGGCGGCACGGGCACAGGCAAGACCACATTCCTCAATGCTCTGCTGAAGGAAGTTCCGCAGGGCGACCGGCTTATCGTGATCGAGGACACGCCAGAGGTGAAGCTGGCGCATCCCAATGCCGTCGGGCTGATTGCGGTGAACAGCGAACTTGGTGAAGCGCGCGTCGGGATCGATGAATTGCTGCGCGCGAGTCTGAGGATGCGCCCAGACCGATTGATGGTCGGGGAAATTCGCGGCGCTGAAGCTTTCACTTTTCTCCGGGCGGTGAACACGGGGCATCCGGGGTCGCTGACGACGGTGCATGCCGATAGTCCGCAAGGCGCGATGGACCAGATTGCCTTCATGACGCTTCAAGCGGGCCTGACGCTGACGCGGGCCGATGTGATCGACTATGCGCGCTCGGTGATCGATGTGGTGGTGCAGTTGTCTCGCGTTGGCGGCAAGCGCGGGGTCAGCCAGGTGGTGTTTCACCGCCGGGCGTGAGGGTGCGTTCTCGCTGGTGGGCGAGTTGGGGTGAAGATTGGACGCGCTGGATCAGGGCGCTAGAGAGGACGGGTGGGGTGTGCCCCCTCCGTCTCGCCGCGAAGACGCGGCGATCCACCTCCCCCAGTCCTACGGACTGATGGAGGCAATTCCCCTTCGTTGTGAGAGACCACTTGCCTCCCCATGCCTAGCAGGGGGAGGTGGATCGCGTGCGTAGCTCGCGAGACGGAGGGGGATGGTGAGGTGTGGCTCACGGCGGTGAGCACGCCCTCGTACTTCGAGACGCGCAGCGTTGCTGCGTTCCTCAGCATGAGGGCTGAATGGGTTTCCTTGTTGTGGATGTCGTTCGTCGCTCTAGGCAGAGCCGGATCACCGTCATGCGTGTGCCAATCACGCTTGAGGGTGGGCCAGCTCATCTGGAGAGTTGAGACGACGTTTCGCACCAGCTCTGCAAGCACGCGCAGCATCGCTGTCAGCCAGAGCTGAGGAAGCGATGGGGGTCCGAATCCGTGTGCGCGGGTTTGTGCCGGTGTCATGGGTGAGAGTATGACCCCCAACTCCGGCCCGGTTGAATCTGGAGCGCGCTATCCCCCATTCTTTGTGGCTAGGTGATTGAATTCACGCGCGAAGAATTTTCGCTGTCCTACGAATTCGATATCGCTCCATCCCCCAATCTCGTCATCACCGTTTGTCATCTCGGATGCGCTTCGCGCTTCCGGGATGACAAGTTTTAGGTTTGGTTTGAGCGTGCCGTTACGCCGCTTCGCGTTCGCCGTGCATGATGACGTTGGCGTCGGCGACGTCGAAGGTGCGTTCGAAGTCCTTGATGTTGTTCTTCACGAGATTGAGGCGGGTGAAGGCGAGGGCTGCGGCCCAGAGGATCGTGCGGTGCGCCCAGTTCGTTGTCGCCATGGGCTGGATTTTCCAGCCCCAGCGGCGCAGCACGCCGTTGGCGCGGTGGGCGCCAGTGGTGATGCGGCTGCCCCACGTTTGATAGTCCATCGAGAGGGAGACGCAGAGGCCTTCCTGGTTTTCGACGCGGTGCGGGGCGTAGAGCGGCCAGGTGAGGGCTTCGCCGGGGACCACGTCGAAGCGCCAGGCGGCGCCATCCATGATGCGGCTATAGGGGAGCTCTTCCGTGGTGGTGCGCATGATCACCTGTTCCATGGCGTCCTGCGGGAGGAAGGCTTCGGTGTTCGGATACACCCAGACGCGCTTCACGCCGCGCAGGTGGAACAGGACGACGCCGGCGGCGTCGAAATGAAAGGGGACGCGGGTGGTGGGCGAGGACAGGATCAGCTGGCCGGTCATCTTCTTCGCCCCTTTGCCGCCGAGTTCCGGGGCGAGGCGCCCGAAGGCGAGCTGGACTTCGGCCCAGAGGCCGGGGTGGGCGTCTTCGCACGAGCGGAGGTTCACCCAGAGACGGCCCGCCTTGATGGCGTTGAGGACAGTGCGGCCATCGGCGCGGCCGCGCGTGCCGGTGGTGAGCGACACCTGCCCCTCGGCGTCGAAGTCGTAGCAATTGATATCGAACAGCTCTTCCGGGTAGCGGTCGAGGATGTGGATCAGAGCCTCGTCGGAGGCGAGATAGAGCGGGATGCCGTGTTCGACCGTCTTCGGCGCATTGAGGACGGCTTCGGCAGTCACACTCGATTCAACTGATTGTGTCATATCGGACCTCGCAGTTCGCTTCAAAAGCGAAATGCAATGGACGGGCCTGACGACGGGAACACCTTATACTGCGGTGGAAATCAGCGAATTCACGCCTCGTTAACCGTGTCGCGGCCAAGTCTGGCCGTCAGTTTTAGTAGAGTCTGGGAGGGTCGAGAAAACGGATGGAAGGGGTGCTGAAGACGGCAAAGGCCATTCTTCTGCCCGGCGCCATTGGCGCGCTCATCCTGTATTTTTCGTACCATGCATTGGCAGGAGATCAGGGTCTTGCGGCGTGGACACAGCTTCAGAACGAGGAAGCCCGGCTGGCGGCTGAAATCGAGAAGCTGAAGGTCGACAAGGCCGTGCTGGAGGCCTCTCTGGTGCGCCTGCGCGATAAAACGATGGACCTCGACTATGTTGAGGAAATCGCCCGGACAAAGCTGTCATTCGTGCGGCCTGACGAACTTCTGGTCGCCGTTCGCTGAAAACTCTCCAGATTCGTGTGGAACAGGCCTGCTGATCGCGTGATTGGCTTGGGTCAAACACGATTTACTCCCTATCTTGCCTGTCAGGCAGAAGGGATTCCCCATCCATGGCAGCGAAAAAGCCCGCCCCGAAAACGCGCAAGACGGCGGCTGAGCCTCAGAAGGCAGAGCTGGTCGGCTATTATCGCGACATGCTGCTGATCCGGCGCTTCGAGGAGAAGGCGGGGCAGCTGTACGGGATGGGGCTGATTGCGGGGTTCTGCCATCTGTATATCGGGCAGGAAGCGGTTGTGGTCGGCGTGCAGTCAGTGCTCGACCCCGACGACCAAGTGATCACCGGCTATCGCGACCACGGGCACATGCTGGCGGCGGGCATGACATCGCGCGGCGTGATGGCGGAGCTGACTGGGCGTGAGGGCGGCTATGCGCGCGGCAAGGGCGGCTCGATGCACATGTTCAGCCGCGAGAAGAACTTCTTTGGCGGGCACGGCATTGTCGGCGCGCAGGTGCCGATCGGAACGGGGCTGGCGTTCTCGAACAAGTACAAGGGATCGGATGCGGTCTGCATCGCGTACTTTGGCGACGGCGCTTCGAACCAGGGGCAGGTCTATGAGGCGTTCAACATGGCGTCTCTGTGGAAGCTGCCGGTCGTCTATGTGATCGAGAACAATCAGTACGCCATGGGCACGTCGATCGCGCGGGCGTCCGCTGAGACGGAGCTGTTCAAGCGCGGGATCTCGTTCGAGATTCCGGGCGAGGAAGTGGACGGGATGGACGTGCTCGCCGTGCGCAAGGCGGCGGCGAAGGCTATCGCGCGGGCGCGGGATGGCGAGGGGCCGACCATTCTGGAGATGAAGACGTATCGCTATCGCGGGCATTCGATGTCTGACCCGGCGAAGTATCGCACGCGGGAAGAAGTGCAGGAGATGCGCGAACATCACGACCCGATCGAGATGCTGAAGAAGAAGCTGATCGACGCCGGGCATGCGACCGAGGACAGCCTCAAGAAGATCGAGGCGGAAGTGCGCGAGATCGTGGCTGACAGCGCCCAGTTTGCGCAGGACAGCCCGGAGCCGGATCCGGCAGAGCTGTGGACCGACGTGCTGGTGGAGAGCCGCTGAGATGACCGACATTCTCATGCCTGCGCTTTCACCCACCATGGAGGAGGGCAAGCTGGCCAAGTGGCTGGTGAAGGAAGGCGATACCGTGAAGCCCGGCGATGTGATCGCCGAGATCGAGACCGACAAGGCCACGATGGAAGTCGAGGCGGTGGACGAGGGCGTGATCTCTAAGCTCGTTATTCCGGCGGGGACCGAGGGCGTGAAGGTGAATGCGCTGATCGCGCAGATTACGGCTGAAGGCGAAGCCGCAGCTCCCGCGCCGAAAGCCAATGGCAAGGCAAAGGCCAAGGGCGCCGAAGCGCAGGATGAGGCTCAGGCGCAATCGCGCGCGGACGCCGACGCGAATGCTGCTGGTGGCAAAGCTGATTTGGCGCCTGGCGATCTGAAGGCGAAGAATGATGGGCATCGGCTACGTGCGCCGGAGCAGAAGTCGGCGGCGGCTGAGGGGCTGCATGATCCTACGTTGCCGGATGGGGTGACGTACAAAAAGACGAGTGTGCGTGATGCTCTGCGCGATGCGATCGCGGAGGAGATGCGGCGCGACGAGAGCGTGTTCCTGATGGGCGAGGAAGTCGGCCAGTATCAGGGCGCGTATAAAGTGAGCCGTGGGTTGCTGGAGGAGTTTGGCGACAGGCGGGTGATCGATACGCCGATTACCGAGTATGGCTTTGCCGGACTGGGCGTGGGGGCTGCGTTTGGCGGACTTAAACCGATCGTCGAGTTCATGACGTTCAACTTCGCGATGCAGGCCATAGACCACATCATCAACTCGGCCGCCAAGACGCTGTATATGTCGGGTGGGCAGATGGGGTGCCCGATTGTGTTCCGTGGACCTAACGGCGCGGCGAGCCGCGTGGGCGCGCAGCACAGCCAGGATTACTCGGCGTGGTATGGGCATGTGCCGGGGCTGAAGGTTCTGGCGCCTTATGATGCGGCCGATGCGAAGGGTCTGCTGAAGGCGGCGATCCGTGATCCGAATCCGGTGGTGTTTCTCGAGCATGAGCTGATGTACGGCGTCGAGTTCGACGTGCCTGAGGTGGACGATTTCGTGCTGCCGATCGGCAAGGCACGCATCCGGCGCGAAGGCACGGATGTGACGCTGGTGGCGCATTCGCGGATGGTGAAATTCGCGCTGGAAGCGGCAGAAGAGCTGGCGGGGATGGGCATCGAGGCGGAGGTGATCGACCTGCGCTCTCTGCGTCCGCTGGATACGGCGACTGTCATCGAGAGCGTGAAGAAGACCAACCGGATCGTGTGCTGCGAGGAGGGCTGGCGCTTCTTCGGCGTCGGCGCGGAGATCGCGGCGGCGGTGACGGAGCATGCGTTTGACTATCTCGACGCACCGCCGATGCGCGTGGCGCAGAAGGATGTGCCGCTGCCGTATGCGGCGAACCTGGAGAAGCTGTCGTTGCCGCATGCGTCGGATATCGTCGAGGCGGCGAAGAAGGTTTGTTATCGGGAGTAGGAGTTCAACCTTTCTGGATTGACCGTCATGCCATCCCTTGAACAGGTTCTTGTTGCTGCTTCAATCGTGCTGGCCACGATCGGCTGGATCTATGCGGCTGCCGAGCAGCGGCGTCTTGCGCGAAAGACGCATACCTTCGACATGCTGATGACCAGCGATGTCACCGGCGACTTTGCCGCCTTGCTGGATGAAATGGACAATCGCGCGCGCAACGCTCCACCGCCTTCGCCTGACATGGCGGCGGTGGATCCCGACTTCCGGCGGGCGCTTAATTTCCACGAGTTCGTGTGTGCGGCGATACGCGATCATACGCTGGACGAAGCGCTGATCCGCAACACCATGCGGACGCGGATGCTGCGTCTTTACGACTATTCGCACGACTTCATCGGCGCCCTGCGCAAGGCGCAGCGCAACCCTGAGGCCATGGAGCATTTCGAGTGGTTTGCCGTGCGCAGGCTCGGGTATGACCGCTGGAAACGAAACCTTACCGCCAACGCAGCCAGGACAAGCTGATGCCGATCTCGATCACCATGCCTGCAATGTCGTCCACGATGGGGGAGGGTAAGCGTTCCATGTGTGTTGGTTGGGCGGAGATTCAGAGGGATCGCGGCCTTGTGGCGGGCTGGCTTGTGGCCGGGGCGGTCCTGCTTCTGGCTTTGGTTGCGCCTTGGCCTGCTTCTGCCGACACCACCAAAGCAACCGCCGCGCATGTATCGCTCTACAAGGAACTGCTGGTGCTGGTCGGTGACGCCCAAGCTGTTACGTACTCTTTTGATGATGAAAAGAAGCGCGTGGAAGACGCTGTCAAGAAGCATCTTGGCGTCGCGTCGTTTACGGGCGCTCAGCAGAAAAAATTCGATGCCGTTGCGGTACCAGTGTACAAAGAGGCTTTCGAGAACACACTTCAGGACATTGCCTCCGCGGAGGCTCCGCATTTTACCGCTGATGAGATCAAAGGCCTGATTGCGGCGCATCAACTGCCTGAGGTGGCGCGCTACAGAGAAGTGAAGTTTGCGCCTGTGGCCGATAGGGGAGAGCGTATTCGTAAGTATTTGAGCGATGCAGTTGCCAGCATCATCCAACGCTACAATAGCCGAGCCATCCGGCGACCACCTCTGGAATATGACAGGTCTGCGCCGGTCCACAAAATGCTGATGGCAACCGGGCTTCTGGAATATTTGGAAAGCGAATCCGCCAGCTATCTCTTCTCGCTGGAGTCGGCAGTTCTCGGCTCCCTCGGCGCCATTGGCGATGAGGACGATGCTTGGCGCCTAGAGGGACTGATCGTCGAGGAGAGCTTGCGTCTTCGAGACTGGTTCACAATGAGTGAGATGGAAAGATTCTCATACGGAATGAGCCCCAAGGACATGGTGGCGATCAACACAGCCCTCTCCGGGGTCGCTCAAGATAAGCTCAACCAGATGCAGAACGGCAGAGGCAACGTTTCCCGGGCTGAGATATTTGAGGGGCATCGGCTGAAGGCGGTAAGGCGGATGGAAGCAGAGTATCGCCAGTGAGGCCAAGCCAGCGCCCATCATGCACGATGCGTGGGCTTTGAAATCTGATCGAGGACGCTGATGCCCACTCCAATCACCATGCCTGCGCTGTCGCCGACGATGGAGGAGGGGAACCTTGCCAAGTGGCATGTGAAGGTCGGCGACAAGGTGAAGCCGGGCGATATCATTGCCGAGATCGAGACCGACAAGGCGACCATGGAGGTCGAGGCGGTTGATGAGGGCGTGGTGTCGAAGCTGCTCGTTGCGGCAGGCGCGCAGGGGGTGAAGGTCAACGCCGTGATCGCTGAGCTGGATGGCGAGGGCGAGGCTCCGGCCAAGGGTGATGATGGGACGAAGGCTCCGTCCAAGGCGGCCGTTGAAGCGAAGACTCCATCAGCCGCGTCCCCCGCGAAAGCGGGGGTCCAGCCTGTATCCGCGAGTCCCGCTGTGGCTTCTGGGTCCCCGCCTTCGCGGGGAATGCGGGAAGATGAGCAGACCCCGGCTGTGGTTGCTGCAAGTGCCGGGCAGGCGCCCGGCGGTCCCAGGATGAGGGCTTCGCCGCTGGCCAAGCGATTGGCCAAGCAGGAGGGTGTTGATCTGCTGGCGCTGAAGGGCTCCGGGCCGCATGGGCGGATCGTGAAGTCGGATGTGCTGAAGGCGCCGAAGGGTTCGGCTGCTGCGCGGCCGACTGCCGGGCAGGCGCCCGGTGGTCAAGTCAGCCTGATCGAGCCGGCGGTGCTGGATGATCGGGTCTATGCGCCGGATACATATGAGCTGATCCCGCTGGATGGCGTGCGGAAAGTCACGGCGCGGCGGCTGACGCAGTCGTTCATGCAGGTGCCGCACTTCCCGCTGACGATCGATCTGGAGATCGACCACCTGCTGTCGGCACGGGTGCGGATCAACGAGGCGGGCGAGAAGGCCGGCGTGAAGGTGTCGGTCAACGACATGCTGATCAAGGCGTGCGCGATGGCGCTGATGGCGAATCCGGACGCCAATGCCAGCTATACGGACAAGGGCGTGGCGCAGCACAAGTCGGCGCATGTATCGGTGGCCGTGGCGATTCAGGGCGGGCTGATCACGCCGGTGGTGCGCGATGCGCAGACCAAGGGGCTCGCGCAGATTGCGGCTGAGATGAAGGACCTGGCGGCGCGGGCGCGCGAGAAGAAGCTGAAGCCGCAGGAATACATGGGCGGTACGTTCTCGATCTCGAACCTCGGCATGATGGGCATTCGTCAGTTCGCCTCGATCATCAATCCGCCGGAGGGGATGATCCTGTCAGTCGGCGCGGGCGAGAAACGCGCGGTCGTGAAGGACGACAAGGTGGTGGTCGCGACGATGATGACGGTGACGCTGACGTGCGATCATCGCGTGGTGGACGGCGCGACAGGTGCGCGGTGGCTGGCGAGCTTCAAGCAGTTTGTCGAGACGCCTGAGGCGATGCTGCTGTGATGTCGCTTCGCTGGAAGATTGTGATCGCCGCGCTGGCCTTGGGGCTATCGGCGTTTGCTGTGTTCGGCGATGCTTTCTTTCTTGGACTTGGGCTGCCGTCCGGATCAGGCAGGATCGTTATAGCGGCCGCTCTGCTCTGCGCCGGAGTTGTGTGGTTCATCTGGTCCAGCGCGAGCGTGCGCCGGACAGCGAAAGATGTTGCTGACCGGCGACCGAAGGATTGAGCAAGAGATGAGTCTGGTCGCTTGCAAATCCTGCGCTTTCGTTCTGAGCATTGGGACACTGGCGGGATGCTCACCGGCGCCCGCGCCGGCCGCGCATCTGACCATGGCGGACATTCAGCCGATCGTGACGCCGCTGACCTATCGCGAGTTGCTTGGAGCCAAATGCGGTGAGCCGAACATCGCGGTGAAGACCGCGTTTCTGGCGGACCTCAAGGCTGCGGGAGCTTCGGCCGGACTGATGAGTGAGGCTGAGGCGGAAGCTGCGACGATCGAAGCGGCCGAGCGTGATACGCCGAACGAATATGTCTGCACTGTCGAGTTGTTCGACAGCACCGAGAAGAATGCCGCCGCTGCCCAGAAGGCCTGGGCTGATCTGAAGTCCCGCAAATCGTGAGAGCGCTGAATGGCTGACGCCAAATCCTACGACCTCATCATCATCGGCTCTGGGCCGGGCGGGTATGTGGCGGCCATTCGGGCGTCGCAGCTCGGGATGAAGACCGCGATTGTGGAGCGGGCGGAGTTGGGCGGGATATGCCTCAACTGGGGATGTATTCCGACGAAGGCTCTGCTGCGGTCGAGTGAGGTGTTTCACCTCATCACCCATGCGAAGGATTACGGGCTTTCGGTTGAGAGCCCGAAAGTGTTGCTGGATGCGGTTGTGAAGCGGTCGCGGGGTGTGGCGCAGCAGCTTTCAAACGGCGTGACGTTCATGATGAAGAAGCACAAGATCGATGTGCTGGTGGGGACGGCCCGGCTGGAGAAGGGAACTCCTGCCCCGAAGGTGATTGTCGAGAAGGGCAAGGGCGAGGGCACTTACACCGCGAAGAATGTGATGCTGGCGACCGGCGCGCGGGCGCGCGAGATTCCGGATGCGGGTTTGAAGGTCGATGGCAAGACGGTGTGGGCGTATCGCGAGGCGATGGTGCCGACCGAGATGCCGAAGCAGTTGCTGGTGATCGGATCAGGCGCGATCGGGATCGAGTTCGCGAGCTTCTATCGGACGATGGGCGCCGAGGTGACGGTGGTGGAGGCGCTGGATCGCATCCTGCCGGTGGAGGATGCGGAGATTTCCGCGTTCATGCTGAAGCAGCTGGGCAAGCAGGGGATCAAGTTTCTCACTTCGGCGCAGGTGAAGTCGCTGAAGGTGGACAAGGGTGTTGCGACGGCGGAGGTGACGACCAAGGAAGGCGCGCAGACGCTGAAGGCGGACAAGGTGATCCTCGCCGTGGGGATTGTGGGGAATGTCGAGAATCTCGGGCTCGAGGCGCTGGGTGTGAAGGTGGAGAAGACGCACATCGTCGTGGACGGGTTCGGCAAGACGAATGTGCCGGGGCTCTATGCGATTGGCGACGTGACGGGCCCGCCATGGCTGGCCCACAAGGCGATGCATGAGGGTGTGATTGTCGTCGAAGGCATGGGCGGCAAGGCGCCGACGCACAAGTTCGATCCGTGGAATGTGCCGGGGTGCACGTACTCGCATCCGCAGGTGGCGTCGGTGGGCATGACCGAGGAGAAGGCGAAGGCTTCCGGGCGGAAGATCAAGGTCGGCAAGTTCCCGTTCATCGGGAATGGCAAGGCGATTGCGCTGGGCGAGCCCGAGGGGGTCGTGAAGACGATCTTCGATGAAGAGAGCGGCGAGCTGCTGGGCGCGCACATGGCGGGCGAGGGCGTGACGGAGCTGATCCAGGGCTACTGCATCGCGCGTCAGGGCGAGCTAACGGAAGCGGAATTGATGGAGACGGTGTTCCCGCATCCGACGTTGAGCGAGATGATGCATGAGAGCGTGCTGGCCGCTTATGGGCGGCCGCTGCACATCTGAGCGTTAATGCGTATTAGGAATTGGCCTCATTCCTAATGAAACTTAGGAAAGCGGGTTATTCCTAACGGGACTTAGGAATGGAGGTTATTCCGCCGCTTGTGCGCCGGCCTCGTTGCGGGCTGCGATCTCGGCCGCGAGCTTCTGAACGCCACCGATATCCATCTTGCCGGTGCCGAGGACGGGGATTGCCGGGACCTGGAAGATCTTGCGGGGCAGACTGAGCTCGTTGACGCCGTGGTCCTGTGCCCAGCGTTGCAGCTCGCTGCGGTCTGCCTTGGGGAAGGTAGTGAGAAGGACGATCTGCTCGCCCTTGCGCTTGTCCGGGAGGACTGCGGCGGCGTGTTCGTGGTCACGCCAGAGGGTGGAGGCGCAGTTCTCGGCGACCGCGAGGGAGACCATCTCGCCGCCGATCTTGGCGAAGCGCTTCAGGCGGCCCTTGATGGTGAGGTAGCCTTCATCGTCCTGCACCACGATGTCGCCGGTGTCGTGCCAGCCGGAGGGAAGGAGTTGGAGTTCGCCGGGTTTTGAGGGCGAGAGATAGCCCTGCATCACGTTGGCGCCGCGGACGAGCATGCGGCCGCCTTTTTCAATGCCGGGGACGGGCTCGAACATGACTTCCATACCGGGAAGCATGCGGCCGACCGTGCCGTGATGGTTGTGGCTGGGCTGGTTCACGGAGATGACGGGAGCGGCTTCGGTGGCGCCATAGCCTTCGAGCAGTTCCACATTGAACCGGCGGCGAACCAGCTGGCGGGTTTCATCGCGTACGCGCTCGGCGCCGCAGACGGCGTAGCGGAGGTTGCCGAGTTCGTTGCCGGTGCAGGCGCGGATGTACTGGTTGAGGAAGGTGTCGGTGGCGAAGAGGAAGGTGGCGCCGGTTTCCTCGACACGCTTGGGGATCAGCTTGGTTTGCAGCGGCGAGGGGTGCAGCACCGAGCGCATCCCGCCGAGCAGGGGGAGAAGCGCGCCGGCCGTCAGGCCGAAGCAGTGGAAGGTGGG
>JAUYSA010000287.1 GCA_030696545.1 Hyphomonadaceae bacterium | reverse complement strand
TCGCCCATCAGCGAGATCGCACCCTCACGCCCCGGCGACAAAATCCCCACTCGCCCCGCCGCTCTTGGCCAGCAGCCGAACGCCCTCGATCTGCATCGCGCGATCAACCGCCTTCAGCATGTCGTAGATCGTCAGGCACGCCACCGACACCGCGGTCAGCGCTTCCATCTCCACGCCCGTCGGCCCAGTCGTCCCGACCTCGGCGACAACGCCAATACCGGACCCATCTTCCAGCTCGTTCACCCGCACTTTCACATTAGACAGCGCCAGCGGATGGCACATCGGAATCAGGTCCGCTGTCCGCTTCGCCGCCATCACGCCGGCGATCTCGGCCGTCGCCCGCACATCGCCCTTGCCGCCCTTCGACCGCGCCAAATCCAGCGCCTTGGCCGACATCAGCACGCGCCCCTCCGCCGTTGCGATCCGCTTGGTCGCCGGCTTGTCTGATACATCGACCATCCGCGCCCGGCCGTCCGCGTCGATATGCGTTAGTTTCTCGCCCATGGTCATCCTCGTCTCCCCCGCTATTCTGCACGAACCACAACGAAAAGGAAAACCGATGATCCGCATGGCCACCGTCGAACAGGCGCTCGACCTGATCGCGAGCCATGGGCGCGATCGCGCCATGGGTCTCGAAACCGTCTCCCACGCCGCCGCCGAAGGCCGCCGCCTCGCCGAACCCGTTGTGGCGCAAGTCTCCCAGCCCCCCGCCGACGTGTCCGCCATGGACGGCTACGCCGTCCGCCACGCCGACATGAAGCTCGGCGCAACGCTGAAAGTCACCGCCGAATCCCGCGCCGGCGTCCCCTTCGCAGGCAGCCTCGCCCCCGGCGAAGCCATCCGCATTTTCACCGGCGCGCATGTTCCAGAAGGCGCGGACCACATTCTCATCCAGGAAGACACGAAGCGCGAAGGCGACCACGTCACTATCACCTTCGAACAACCCCGCCCCGAAAACATCCGCCGCACAGGCCTCGATTTCGCTCGCGGCGCAACGCTCGTCCCCGCCGGGTTCATCATGAATGAAGGCGCGATCTCGCTCGCCGCCGCCGGCAATGTAGCAAACGTCTCCGTTGCAAAATCCCCGCGCATCGGCGTGCTCGCCAATGGCGATGAACTCGTCGCGCCCGGAACCAGCCTCGCGCCCGGGCAGGTCGTCAACTCGATCCAGCCTGCCCTGCTCGCTCTCATCCGCCGCTGGGGCGCGATCCCCGTCGATCTCGGCCTCTCGCACGACACGGAAGAAGACGTCCGCAAACGCCTCGCAGCTCCATGCGATATCATCGTCTCTATTGGCGGCGCTTCAGTCGGCGACTATGACGTTGTCCGCTCCGCTTTTGCGGCAGAGGGCTTCACGCCCATCTTCGAGAAGGTCGCCGTCAAACCCGGCAAACCTACCTGGTTCTCCGCAACCCCCGCCGTGCTGGCTCTCGGCTTGCCCGGCAATCCCGCAGCTGCGATGGTAACAGCGCAACTTTTCCTCCGCCCGCTGATCGATGCGCTCACCAGCGCCCCGCCATCAACCGCCCCAGCACAACGCGCCCACACAACCACCCCGCTACCCAAAGCCGGCAATCGCGAGGAATACCTCCGCGCCATCCTCACGCTCAACGCCCAAGGCAGCGCCAACGTGCAGGCGGCAGAGAACCAGGACTCATCCCTCCTCTCCCCCTTCCTCACCGCCAACGCCCTGATCCGCCGCCCGCCAAACACTCCGGCCGCAGCCGCTGGCGACCTCGTCGACATCATGATGCTGCGATGAAAACTGCCTTGCGGAGCCGAGGCTCTCAGAGCGAAGGCTGGTGCGGGCGCCCGGGGTCGAACCGGGACGGGCCTTGCGGCCCAACAGATTTTAAGTCTGGTGCGTCTACCAGTTCCGCCACGCCCGCTTCAGCGTCTGTTCACGCCCATTGCGGCAGAAAAGGCAAGCCTGCCGCCGGGTTTTGCCTGAACGGCGGGAGGACGCTAGGATTGCGCATGAGTTTTCGAACCCTCTCTGCCGCCGCCGCTTTCGCATTCGCGGCGTTTCCCGCCACGGCGCAGGAAATCCCCATCGCCAGCGCCCCCATCGAAATGGTGGCGGACCTCGCCGAGGTGCTGGGCCGCGCCCATGCCGTGCGGACAATCTGCAATGGCGACAATGATTCGACCTGGCGGAACTACATGCTCAACCTGATGGCGATCGAAGCGCCCTCAGGCGCCCGCCGGGCAGCGCTGACCGACGCCTTCAACCGGGGATATCGCGGCCAGAATCGTGAAACCGCTTCCTGCACGGACCAGATGCCGGTGGTCGAGGCGGGCATTGCCCGGCGTGGCCGGGAACTCGCGGATGCGATCGCCCGAAGCTATCTGAACTAGGCGTAACCGCGCCTACACCTGCCTTGGAAATGATATCGTAAATTTCTTCTGGCATATCGGTAAGGTCCGGAAAGGGTCCAGCCGATCGAACTCCAGTCCACCTCGCTGCCGGAGATTCCCGCGCCCGCGCCCGCAAGGAGCAGCGCGTTCGGAAGCGCGCGCGCCATCATTCTCGCCTTCTTCACCGGCAGGCTGAGACGGCGCTTCTACACCGACGTCCGCCAGTTCAGCGACGATCCGGATGCAACCCGCCAGGTCGCTTCAGGATATATGTGCCTCGCCGCCGCGATCGGCTGGGCGATGAGCCTTGCCGTCGTGATCGCCGTGAACCCGGGACACATCGAGGCGCATGTCATCACGCTCCTCAACATCGCCGGCTGCTTCCAGGGCTTCCTGCAGATCCGCCGGCATCGCGATCCGCGTATCGTCATGGACTGGCTGCTGTACGTACACCTCATCTCGATCGCTGTGATCTCCTACCGCCATGCAGGAATTGTTGCGCCAGTTGCTGCGTCGCTGCCGGCAATCGTGGGCGTTACGTGTCTGTACGCGCGCGAACACATGCGCGCTCCTGTGTTGCTGTTCGCGGTGGTGATCGTTGGCTTCTGCATTCTCACTGCAACGGGAATGATCGGCATCCCTTCGACCTATACGAACCAGACCCAGGTATTGATGACGTTCTGCACGATGATGTTCGCCTCCGTCGCGCTGGGCGGCATCGCGTGGATATCCAACATCGCCCGCGACTATTCAGTCAGCCGGCTTGAGGAAGCCAACCAGCTCATTGTCGAGAACGCCTCCCGCAGCCGGGTGGCGCTGGAGGCGGCGCGCGTCGGGCTGTGGGATGTGCCGGATGCTGACCTGCGCCGGTTCCATGTGTCAGAAAGCTTCCAGACCGTGACGGGCTATTCGGCCGATGAGTTCAACGACGTCTTCGGCGCGGTGGGGAAATTCGTTCACCCCGAGGATATCGCGCCGTTGCGCGAAGCCTTCGCGATGGGGCGAAAGCGTATGTCGCGGCTGCGGATTGATTTCCGCCTCAAGACAAAACTGCGCGGATATCGCTGGTTCTCGGCGCGTGCGCGCCACTCGCTGAATCCCGACGGCACCACGCGGATATCGGGTTCGCTGCAGGACATCAATTTCATCAAGGCCGCTGAAGAAGCCCTCCGCTCGGGCCGCGATCGCGCACGCGAGGCGAACAAGGCGAAGTCCGACTTCATCGCTGTGATGAGCCACGAAGTGCGGACCCCGCTCAACGCGATCCTGGGTTCGGTCGAGGTTCTGAAGCGCCGCGGCCATGACCGGGAAACCACCGAGCTGATAGACCTGATCGACGACGCCGGGCGCGGCCTGCTCACCATCGTCAGCGATATGCTCGACGTTTCCAAGATCGATGCGGGCAAGCTGGAGATCGTGAACTCGTCGACTGACCTCGCCGCACTGGTCAGCCGCACCGTTGATTTCTGGAGGGCGCAGGCTTCCAACAAGGGCCTGGCGCTGGAAGTTGATTGTACCCAGGCTCAGGACGGTCCGCTGATGATCGATGCCGGGAGGGTGCGCCAGATTGTTGGCAATCTCATCTCGAACGCGATCAAGTTCACCGATACCGGAACCGTAACCGCGAGCCTCTCCACGCATTCCGTGCGTAATGGACGCGTCGAGATTGCGCTCAGCATAATCGACACGGGACCGGGCGTACCGGATGCGCTAGCCGAGACGATCTTTGCGCCGTTCGAGCAGGCGCCGAGCAATGCCAGCCGAGGCGGAACTGGCCTCGGCCTGTTCATCTCTCGCCGGCTTGCACGCATGATGGGTGGCGACCTGACGCTGGAGCCCGCACGCGCGAGCGGAGCGCATTTCCGGCTGTCGATGGTTGCCGACCGGGCGGACCTCGGCGCGTTGCAGCCAACCGCCACTCCCGCCGATCCCGTGTGGCAGGGGAAGCGCGTGCTCTGCGTCGACGACAATGAAAACAACCGCCGGATCGCCGAACTTCTGCTCGGCAAGTTCGGCATGGACATCACCTGCTGTGCATCCGGCGATGAAGCGCTCGATATCTGTGCGATCCAGAACTTCGATCTGATCCTCATGGACATCGTCATGCCCGATATGGACGGCATGGAAACGCTTCGCCGCCTGCGTGCCGATGCAGAATGCCCGAACCGCGAGACGCCCGCCATCGCACTCACGGCCAAGCAGGCGCCGGAAGACCTGGCGGCCTACGCCGCTGTCGGGTTCGAGGGTTCGGCTGGAAAGCCGATAAACGTGCGCGAACTGGCGCTGGCGATTGCGCCCTTTATGGCCGACGTACAGAGCAACGCAGCTTAAGGGATCATCCAGGCATTCCCTTGCGCCGACAGGCTCGAAGACTAGCCGCGCGGAATGGCGTCGCTGTCCTGCTCTTGCTCGAACAGATCCGCGCCGCAGCGCTTGCAATGGGCGGCATCACGATCGTGGAGCTGCAGGCGGCAGGCGGGACACGGCCGCCGCATCTTGTCGCCCACAGCAATGGCGCGGATCAGCTGCAGGAACAGGGTGACGCCCAGCACCATGATCCCGATCGTGATCACGCGACCCAGCGTATCGGGCAACGTGATGTCGCCAAGCCCCACGGTCGTCAGCGTGCCGACGGTGAAATACAGCGCGTCCAGATAGTTCTTGATGTCCGGATTGTGAGTCACCTGCGTGACGAAAACCAAGGCCGTGACCAGGAAAATGAAGACAACGAGATTCACGACCTTGGTGATGACGAAGCTGTTGCGATGCAGCCACGTCGACATGCCATGTTCGCGATGCAAATACTCGAAAGCGCGCAGCAGCCGGACTACGCGCAGCACGCGGAGGAAGGCGAGGTTCTGCAGGAAGATCGGCAGAAGCAGTGTCGCGACGACGACGAGGTCCGCAATGTTCGACCAGCGCATAAAGAACCGCCACTTGTGCCGTTCTATGTAAAAGCGCGCGAGGAAGTCGAGCGTGATCACCGCCGCGATGAAGATGTCGATCCACAGCCAGATGCCGGTCGCCGTTTCGACGCCGTCGTGCCAGGACACCAGCGGGTGAACGAGAAACACCGCGATGGTGACGATGTCGAAGACGAGCATCGACCAGCGGAATATCGAAGGCCATTGTCCATGGCCCGAGTAAAGCCAGAACAGCGCCCGGTTCAGGCCCTTGCGATGCTCGACCATGTCAGACGTGCGGGAGAGTTTCGACGAACCGCACGGGCTCGCCCCTGCCCGGCGCAACCAGCGCGCCGTCGCACATGACCAGCGAACCGCGAACGAAGGTGGCGACAGGCCAGGCCTTGGCCTCCATGCCGTCAAACGGCGTCCACCCGCAACGCGAAGCAGACCATTCATGGGTGATCGTCTTGCGCGCCTTGAGGTCGACAACCGTAAAGTCGGCATCATAGCCCAAGGCAATGCGGCCCTTGCCGGCGATGCCGAACACGCGTTGCGGCCCGGCGCTGGTGAGCTCGATGAAGCGCTCAAGGCTCAGCTTGCCGTCAGCCACATGGGTCAGCATTACGGGAACCAGAGTCTGGACGCCCGGCATGCCAGATGGCGAGGCCGGATAGGGCCGCAATTTCTCTTCCTTGGTATGCGGGGCGTGATCCGAACCCAGCACATCCGGCACGCCCTGGTTGACCGCTTCCCAGAGGGCCGCGCGGTGGTGCGCGTCGCGGATCGGGGGGTTCATCTGCGCGTAGCCCTTGAGACGGACGTAATCCTCCGGGCCAACCAGCGTGAGATGCTGGGGCGTTACTTCGCAGGTGGCGATGTCCTTGTTCGCCGCGAGCATCTCCATCTCCTCACCCGTCGTAACGTGGAGGACGTGGATGCGTTTGCCGGTCTTGCGTGCCAGCCGGATCAGGCGGCGGGTCGACGAGATCGCTGCTTCAGCATCGCGAACCTCATAATGCGAGGTCCAGTCGCCCTGCCGCGCCAGCTTGCGGCGGTCGGCGAGGCGATATTCGT
>JAUYSA010000088.1 GCA_030696545.1 Hyphomonadaceae bacterium | reverse complement strand
GCGCGAAGTCACGCGCGAATACCTCCACTGGCTGGTGGCCTGTCTCGAAGACCCGCAGAAGCTCGACGACTTCCTAAACACGCCCGAAGCCTGCGCCGGCGTGGAAGCCCACATCATGGTCATCGAGCATGGCGTGCAGCTGCTCATCACCGAGCGCGCAAGGCAGATCGCCGGCCTCCCCTTCATCTACACAGCCCGGCTGAAGCCGCCCGTCCTTCACCGGGCCAAGCCGCCCAGGCAAATTCTCGCACGCCTCAGCCGCGCCGCCGCCTTGTTCCACGATCTCGAACGCCTCGCACAGAGACGCGCCAAGCGCATGCAGCGCGAGCGCATCGAGAGCCCCCTCCGTCTTGCGCCTTCGGCGCAATCCACCTCCCCCGCGCTTCGCGCGGAGGAGGAAAACCACCGGCGCCTTTCCTCCTCCAGCGCTACGCGCTGGGGGAGGTGGATTGCGCGCACTTGCGCGCAAGACGGTGGGGGCCACTTCGCCCAACCGCGCGGACCTCCGCCAAAGCCCCATTGCCTATTCCCCATTGCCTACTGCCTCGGAAGCACAGCTTCCGAGACCGCACCCCCATGCCCATTCACCAAAAATCCCCCGCAAACCCGGTCAATTCCCTAACGGCGCCCTAACTTCCCCTTCGCACCTGCGGAATCTTTTTCGCACCTGCGGCAAAATTAACCTTGCCTTTGCCGCGGCGCGGCATTAGGTGTTGCTCACAGAATACGAACGACCCCAAAGGAGCCACCCCATGAACCCGATGACCGACATGTTCGACTTCTCGAAGTCGTTCGAACAATTCTCGAAATTCCAGCCGGATTTCGCTAACGCGACGCCGCTGAAAGCCTTCACCGACATGGCCGCGAAATACCGCGCCGTCGCGATCGAAGCCATGAACAAGAACGTCGAACTGACGACCGCCTGGATGCAGGACGCTGCCAAAGACGCCGCGACCCTGATGACCACGGAAGCCCAGCCGACTGCCTACGCGAAAAAAGCTGGTGAAGTTGCCCAGGCTGCGATGCAAGACATCCCGGCCCGCCTCTTCGCCTACGCCGAAGTCGCCAAGAAAGCCCAGACCGAGCTGTTCGACACGGCCGTCAACCTGACGCCGAAAGCTGTTGAAGAAGCTGCTGAGCGCACCAAGTCGGTCGCCAAAACCGCCAAGAAAGCCGCTTAGGCTTTTCTGAAGCGCTGACCCAACGAAGGGGCGCGTCGAGTTCGCTATCCACGATCTCCGCGCCCCGCGTCTTTTCGACTCACCTGCCGAAAGTTTCGCTGGAAACAAGCAGTTGATGGCCCCGTACTTGCTGCATGAACTGCAGCCGGGCCCTCGCCAGAGTTCCCGGCGCATGTCTTAGTTGCGTGAGTAGAGTACGCGTTTTGTAGAGTGGCGTAGAGTAAGGAAAAGGCCCGCTTCTTCGAAGCGGGTCTTTTTTTGTCTCGGGCCAGCCTAGAATGTCGCCTTCAAAGCCACCCGGAAATTGCGGCCCGTCAGGGGAGCAATCGCCTTCAGTGGCGAGGAATGCACCCTCACCTCCTCGTCGGTAAGGTTACGTGCCTCCAGCATCAGCCGCACCCCGTCCGCCACATCGAACCCGACGCGGGCATCGAAGGTCAGATAGCCATCGGTTTGCGTCTCGAACGCCGCGACATCGTCCTGGTCGGCCGCATACTGCGTCTCCAGCCGGCCCGTTACGCCATTCAGCTCGCCCTCGATCCCTGCATTGATCGTCAGTGGCGGAATCAGCGGCAGGTTGCCGCCCGCATCCAGCTTCGCGCGCACAAAGTCGGCTGAAGCATCTGCCTTCCAGTCCACGCCAAACGCCGAGCCGAGCTGCGCGTCGCCCTGCAGTTCAAAGCCGGTGAAATTCGCGCCAGCCTGAACGTACTGGAACACAGGCAGGTCGCCCTCGGGATCGGCGAACACCACGCCCGTGTCTTCGAGATAGACGAAATTGTCGAAGTCGAAGCGATAGACCGTCGCCGAAAGATTGAACGCGTCGTCTTCCCAGCGCGCGCTGAATTCGGTGTTGAGACCCTTCTCAACTTTCAGCATATCGTCGCCAACTTCATACTGCGCGGTGGCCGGGTGCGGCCCGTCCGCGAACAGTTCGAGATCCGTCGGCGCCCTGCCCGTCCGCGCGATAGACGCGCCGAAGAACAGGTGTTCGCCAACATGGAAGTGCGCGCCGAAACTTGCATTCCAGGCTTCAAAGCTGCGCTGGCCGAAATCGATATTGTCGATGTCGACATGATCGAACCGCAGGCCGCCCTCAAGGCCCCACTCGCCAGCGTCCCATGTCTCGAACACGAACAGGCCGGTGGCGTCCGTCGTGGTCGGCCCGATCAGCGCTTCATCGCCAATGGCTGCGAAATCGCGCTTCGATGCCTGCAAGCCAACGCTGCCTTCCAGCAGACCTATAGGCGCATGGCCTGCCTCGATCCGCGCCTCCCAGCCTTCATTGGTGAAGCGCGTGCCGGGTTCGCCCGGCGCCTCGAATTCGGTGTGCTCGTAATCAACCACCGAGCCGGAAGCCTTCAGTGACGAGATCGGTCCATCGAGATCAAGCCCGCCGCGAAGGTCGTAACGGGTCTGCTCCATGTCGATGAAGGCTTCTTCCTCCGCAACGATGCCATAGCGGTTCTCCGCCCGCCACACCGCACCGCCGAGGAAAGCGCCATCGCCGACCCAGCTCAGCCCGCCGCTTAGCGCCTTCGTCTCGACCGCCGAGTTCGGCAGCGTGCCGTTTGCGAAATCAGCCGGATCAGCGCCATCCGCAATCGCCTCCGCCCGCGCAGCGCCCGAGAGCGCATAGCCCGGAATCTCAACATTGCCCGCGTCCATCCACGAGCCGTTCAACACGCCCACGAAATTGCCGGCCGTGCCGACCACGCGTGCCGCCGCCTGCTTGCCTTCGTCCGCACTGGTCAGCGCGCCATAGACCGCGCCCGACACCGCCTGCTCCGGCAGCGTCTCGACGATCAGCCCATCGATCACGTTGACGACACCTCCCGTCGCCCCACCGCCATAGGCAAGCGAAGCAGGTCCGCGCAGGATCTCGATCCGCTCGGCGCCTAGCGGGTCGCTCGTCACAGCATGATCAGGGCTCGCTGCGGACGCGTCGATTACGCCGATTCCATTCGACAGAACTTGAACCCGCTCCGCACCAAGACCACGTATGATCGGACGGCTGGCGCCCGGTCCAAACGATGTCGATGCAATGCCGGGAAGGCCCGCCAGTGTATCGCCAAGTCCGCCGGCCAGCCGCTCTGTCACGGTGTCGGAGTCCAGCACTGTGGTGGATGCGATCAGTTCGTCGCTCGTCCGCGCCGGACCAAGGCCGGTGATGATGACGACGTCACGATCCGCGCTTTCGGGCGGGTCAGCTGGCGTAGTCTGCGCGAATGCGGGCGCCGCAAACGCCATCGCCGCCACACCGAACGCCAGTCTCGAAGCCAGTCGCATAAGGCCCTCCACGCATGTTACAATGTAACGATACGATATATTATAACATCCCGCAAGCCCTCCCCCGCTTTGGCCCCGCGGCGCTCTTCGCCACAGCGATCTTTGCCGATAGGGTCCGCGCCGCCGTGGAGATTCCGTCCTTGCTGAAACACCTGCCCAACGCGTTGACGTTGCTGCGCCTGATGCTCGCGCCGTTGATCGCCTGGGCCGTGTGGCAGGCCAATGTGCTGAATGCCGGCAGTCAGGATTGGGCGATGTGGGCCGCCGCGCTCTTCATCATTGCCGCCCTCACCGACCTGTTCGACGGCATGGCCGCACGCGCCTTCAATGCCCATTCCAAGTTCGGCCGGCTGATCGATCCTATCGCGGACAAGGCGCTGGTCGGCCTGCCTCTGATCGCCATCTCGATTGTGGCGTCGCGCGGAGACTGGCCGCTCTGGTGGATCATCGCGATTTCAACGGCCGTGATCGTGCTGCGCGACATTACGATGACGCTGATCCGCTTCGCCGCAAAGGATGGCGAAGGCGTGCGCGTGTCTCAGCTGGCGAAATGGAAGACGGCTATCGAACTGATCGCCGTTGCGATCGGCATCCTGCTGATGGCGGCGCCTGCATTGATGCGGATCACAGGCCTGGGCGATGGCTTCGTCGTTTCCGACGCGATGACGCTGGGCTGGATCGGCTTCCTCGCCATCGCCGCCCTGCTCTCGGCCTACACAGCCTTCCAGTATCTGGCTCCGAAGCGGTGATCCAGAAACGCGTTGGCCGCGCCTGCGGGGGAACAGGCGCGGCCTTTACGTGGCAAGGCTGCGGGAGGGGACGTCGCAGCACTTACCTTCAGGCGATGGGGACGGCAGGAGAAGCAGAAGGCCCATCGCTCATGTGCTACTAGAACATATCGTCGTTAACGAGAGGTTAAAGCTGCAGGCCGCTTCGCGGATCACCGAATTTTCTTGTCGATGCAGGCAACCCGGCATCCGGGTTCAGACGCCGCCATTGTCCTTCTTGCGCTTGGCTTCGAGCTGCTTTTCTTGCTCAAGCAAGCGCTCGCGGATCGAAAGCTTCGCGTCGTCCGTGCGCTTCTTCAGATCGTCGCCGATCTCCCTGCCCAGCGCCTTGAGCGCGCTCTCGGTCTGCGCTGCGCCGTTACGCTGAGCATCTTCAACCGCTTCCCGCACCGTGCCATCGATCAACGTACGTTGTCCGATCTTCTCGAGCGCGCCGATCGCCCAGACGTCTTCGTTCCAGACGTGCTTGTCGAAGACCGAATAGGGAATCTTCAGATAGCCCTTCTCGCCGAAATCCTCGCCGAAGCTGTTGCGAACGATCCAGTGCTTGGCGCGATCATCATAGCCGACGATCAGCATCGCATGTCCCGATGGCGGCCCGCCCTCCACCTTGCCGAGCTCCGGCATGGCGCCGGTCTTCCGCGCTTCGTCGTAATAGCCTTTCGGAATGTCCGAGCCGAACATCGCCGGGATGCCAGCACTGAGCGACGCCCTGATTTCTTCGGTCGTGCCGAGACGGGCATACTGAACAGCCTGCAGCAAAGTCGCCTTGCGGTAGGCATCCTGCGGTGGCGGCTGGGCGAAGCGCTCTTTCACATACGGCCAGGACTCGTCATCGCAAACGCCCCACGCCAGCATCGCCGCCGGCGCATGGCTGGCCAGCAGCGGAGCATTCATCATCTCCTTGCCGCTGATCTTGCGCGCGTTGAAATAGACAAACAGCGGCGACATGATCAGCCACTTCCCCTCGCGCTGCGCGAACAGGTACTCGGCCGCTGCAACGGACGCACAGCAGGTGCAGGAATTGAGCTCTTCCTGATCCACCACTGGGCCAAACCTGTCGCGAAGATCGACGCGCTCCTCGCGCCCGCCCGCCTTGAACGCCAGCTTCGGCGCCTTCTGCAAGCTGGCAGGCCGCAAGGCGCCGGAGAGAGGGTCGCCCTTCACCCGGTTCACATAGGTCTCAGACATGGCTCGCCCCCCTTACCTGTTCTGATCGCCGCGATCGCGCTTGGCTTCGAGCTGCTTTTCCTGCTCGCGTAGCCTGTCGCGGATGGATGTCTTCGCGTCGTCCGTGCGCTTTTGAAGATCTTCGCTGATGTCCTTGCGCAGCGCCTTCAGCGCGTCGTTCGCCTGCTGGGCGCCGCGGAACTGCGTGTCGTGGACCGACTCCTTCACCGTCGGCCCAACAAGACGAACAGCCTGCATCGTCTCAAGCGAACCGATGGCCCACAGCTCGTCGTTCCAGACATAGCGATTGGCGAGTTCATACGGAATCCGGCAATAGCCCCTCTCGCCGAATTCCTCACCCCAGCTGTTTCGCGCCAGCCATGTCCTATCGTTATCGTCATAGCCAACGATCAGCATCGCATGGCCTGACATCGGCTCGCGATCGAACGCGCCGACATCCGGCATCCTGCCGGTGTTCGCGGCAGCGGTGTAGTAAGAGCGCGGAATGTCGAAGCCGAATACAATCGGCATGCCCTGGCTGAGCGAGACCTTGGCCTCTTCCGAGCTGCCCAGACGCGCATATTGCGTCGCCTCGAACAGGCTGGCGTTTTCATATGCGTTCTTCGGTGGCGGCTTGTCGAACTTGTCGATCCTGTACGGCCACGTTTTTTCCTCGCACGCCCCGTAAGCCATGATCGATGCCGTCGCGTGATGACAGAGAAGGCCTGAGTCTTCCTTCTCCATCCCAGCAAGCTTGCGGCCATTGTAATAGACAAACAGCGGCGAGAGATTCACCAGCGGCTTCTTCGCCTTGAGCATCTGGTATTCGAGCGCGCCGACAACAGCGCACGCATTGCACGAGCCGATCGTCAGCTGATCCTCGACCGGCGAGCAGTTGGCGCGGAGGTCGACTTTCACGTCACGCCCGCGCGCCTGGAATTCAATCTTCGGCGCCATCGCGGGCGATGCGCTGCGCAGCGCGCCAAAACCGTAGTCTTCTATCTTCGGCTTCTTGGTTCCGAACATCGGCGGGCCCTTCAGATGATGCGATGGCTTAGGGGCATGGCTGGCCCGGCAGGTGGTTCATGTGCAGCATCGCGCTGAGCGGCTGGCCGTAGGCATCGACCGCCTGATACTGCACATGGCAGGCGTCGGTCCGCGCGCCGTAGGAGCCCGTCAACGCGCCATTCTGATTTCCGATCTGGAATTCGAACTGATCGCCGCTGAATTGCCCCGCGAGATCATAGCCTGCGACCGGACCCTGCCTCGCCCGCCCCGACACCGCTCCGTTGGCCGCGACGACCACGTCGAAATAATTTCCGTAGTCGTCAGTCCAGTAGCCCGACAGCAGCTCGTATCCGCTCGGCGCGGGTGTAGGAGGAGGTGGCGGCGGTGACACGGGCGGCAGCGGCGCCGGATCGGGATCAGGCGTGACGTTCGCCGGCGTAAAATCGTCGTCGCCGCTCACATCATCGCCAGCCTTCGTTCCGTTCGACGCGAACATTATGGCAGCCACGATCGCAACAATGCCTGCTGCAATGCCGCCGATCATGACGGGCGTGAGCTTCACGCCGGCGATCTCCAGCGGCTTCGGCGCAGGCGGCGGAGCGGGACCGGGAATGGGCGGAGGCTTCGGCGCATCAGGCTTAGCCATCGCGCGGTCAAGCTCTTCGAGATACTCGTCTGCTGTCTGCGGACGGCCGCGTGGATTGTTCGAGAGCCCGCGTTCGATCAGCCGATCAAGCGCAGGCGGCACATCTTCCCTGCCCTGGCTTGGCGGTTGCCAAGAGCCGGTCGGTGCAACGCCGATCAGCAGCTCGTAAAAAATCGCCGATAGCGCATAGATGTCGGCCGAGGGCCTTACTGCATCAGGCGAAGCGATCTGTTCGGGCGACATGTAGTACGTACCGCCCATGCTGGTAGCGCCCGTTTCAATCGAACCGGATGCAGCGGCGAGCGCAAAGTCCGTGATCTTGAGGATGATCGCCGTCGAGGGATCTTCCAGCAGCAGGATATTGGCAGGCTTCAGGTCGCGATGCACGACGCCAACTTCGTGCGCGGCTTTAAGGCCCGACAACAACTGCCGCACGATTTCCACGGCGGATTCAATCGGCCAGCTATCATCAGCCGTCAGGCGCTTGCGGTTGTGTTGCGACAGCGACGTTCCCTGAAGAAACTCAGTCGCGATATATGCAATGCCGGCGACTTCGCCCACGTCATAGACGGCCACGACATTGCGATGGCGGATATCGCGCGACAGAACCATATCGCGCACGATGCGCTTCTGCGCATCCTTCACCACCAGCCGCTCGGGGCGGATAAGCTTCAGGGCCAGCCTGTGATCGCTGCGGTTGTCAGTTGCCGCATAGACGACGCCCATCCAGCCGCGCCCTATCTGGGACTCGATCCGGTAGCGGCCCGCGAACACATCGCCTGGGGCAAGATCGACGCCGTAGGGCGCTGCACGTGGCGGCTCGGAAGCCTTAGGGGCCTCGATCGCCTTTTCGATCCGCGTGCCGCAATTCTCGCAGAACCGCGCATTGTCAGGGTTCTGCGACTGGCACTGCGGACAAATCATCCCGCGCCATCCAGCGGATCAGGTCCGTACTGGTTCTCGCCCTTCTTGCCGGCCGGGAAGCCAACGGCGATGGCGATGAAAGGAATGATGCACGCAATCGCGAGCCAGCCACTCACGCCTATGTCGTGGAGGCGGCGGCTCGACACCGCGAGCAGCGGGGCGACAAGCGCCAGCGAGACAATCCCCGTCAGCGGCGGCTGATACATGCCCGCCGCCATCGCCTCGAACATGTAGTCCGACGTTGTGCCGAACGACTGTGCGAATATCTCTGCGTCGACCATCATTGTGATCACGTAGATCGCCGTCACCATGAGGAGGAACGACCAGTATTCCATACGGTGCGCGCGGCCCTTGCCATCCAAATAACGCTTGGTGACGCTGTAGGTGAACCACTGCCACATGTTCTTCTTGCCGGACGGCGGCGCGGCGCCCGCGCCCGAGTTTGGTCCGGTGGGTTGCGGCTGATGCTGTTGCGGCTGGGCGTGCAGGCCGACCTTGTCGAGATTGCTCTTGATGCCGTCGGCAAGCGGCTTGAAGCCCGATTGTTCGATCTTCTCCAGCCATGGCGCAAACGCGTTCGACAAGTTGCCGCCTCCGGACTTCATCGCCTCGGCGAGCAGCTTGCCGTACTCGGCGACATTCTGCGGACGAATGCGCGGATTATTGGAAAGCCCACGCTCGATCAGCTTGTCGATCGCTGGCGGCACATCGCTGCGACCACCGCTTGGCGGTTGCCAGTGGCCTTGCGGCACGACGCCGACCAGCAGCTCGTAGAACATGACCGATAGGGAATAGAGATCAGCCGAAGGCTGCGCTGCATCGGGGGCCGTGATCTGCTCCGGCGCCATGTAGCCGCGCGTGCCCAGCGATGTTGCGCCGGTGTCGCCTGCGCCAGCCGCACGGGCCACGCCGAAATCGAGGATCTTGAGCTGCGCGCCCTGATCGTTGGGCTCGCCGATCAGCATCACATTCTCGGGCTTGAGGTCACGGTGAACCACGCCTGCCTTGTGCGCCGCGTCGAGCCCCGACAGGATTTCCGCGATGATGTTCGCCGCCGCGCGCATCGAGCAGTCCGAACTGGATTGCAGACGCTTGCGGTTCCAGGCGCGCAGAGACTGCCCGCCCAGGAATTCCATCGACATGTAGGGTTGGCCATCGGCATCGCCGACGTCATAGACCGCGACCACATTCGGATGGCGGATGTCGCGCGAGGTCACGCCTTCGCGGATCAGGCGCTTCACCGCGTCCTTGCCGGCGAGCCGGTCCGCGCGGATCAGCTTCAGCGCCACGTCCTTCTCGGTCAGCTTGTCATGCGCGCGATAGACCACGCCCATGCCGCCTTCACCGATGACTTTCGAAACCTCATAGCGGCCAGCGAACACTTCGCCCGGCTGCATCATGCGCTGCGATTCACCGCGCGGCGTCTTGGTTTCCATGTCGTCGATGGTGCGCAAGCCAGACAGGTCAGGCCCCGAAGACGATGACTCTTCAACCAGGCTCTTGCCAAGCTGGCGCATTGACTGGCCGCATTCGCCGCAGAAGCGCGCGTCGGCGGGAATCTCGCTCTGGCAGTTTGGACATTTCATCGCGAATTCGCCTCGGGCAGAGCTGGAACGCGTGTGATGGTTATCTCGTCGATCTGACCATGGTTCGCACGCATACGCACCTGCAGTCCGACCGCCTCGGGAAACTTGGGCAACACATTGATGATGTCGCCATGGTTGATCAGGGCGATGGCGTCATCAGCGCCATGCTTGTGATCGCCGATCTTGATGCCGGCTGATCCCGTAACCCGCGCGCACAGCCGCCCGCTCTGGATGAACAACTCGATGTGCCGGCGCGAGATTGCCTGGCTCAGCTGTTCGTCCAGCTTGCCGTCAGCTCCGTAGGCCAGCAGCTGCAGGTGATTATCGCCGCCTTCGGAAACGGCCTTTCCTCGCCCGATGGCGAGGATACTGTCGCCGGTCGTGATCGGGCCTGCTGCCGGCGTCTGGTCGCCGAAGCCTTTCCAGACAATACGCGCACCGCGCGAGACCACTGAGCCCTTCAGCGCGCCATCGCCATACCCGCGAATGCCTTGCGACGCCTCGAAATTGTCGGCGCGTTGCAGGCCTAGTTCGGCCGCCTTGCCGCCTGTATCAGCCACCTTGCGGCCGCTGTCGGCCATCGTCTCAAGCCGGATCGGTGCATAGACGGTGTCGCCGCCGGAACCAACGCCAGACGCATTGATCGTCTGGTTGATAACGAGGCTTCCGCCCTGCTCGACCTCAAGCCCAAGCGACGAGGTGAAGGCGAACCGTTCTTCGCGCATGAAATAGTTGGTCGCAGCCGCGAACGTGATCTCGATCCCGTGCCTGCCCTGCCGCTCGAGCGCGCCCGTCTGCACGGTGAGCCGGTTGGACCCGCCAGCATCCAGCCGCTTCCACGGCAACTCGATACGCCGGCGCGGGCCATCGCCTTCGCGCACCCACACGTCCGTAACGAACAGCGGACGAGCAATCGACGACGCATTGTAGAACACCAGCGGCAACACGAGCACGCCGCCGGCCTTCACATCCGTCACTGCGTCCTTGTCGAGAAACAGCTGCGGCCGCACGCACACGGAGCAGCAGCCGTCTTCGCCAACCAGTCCGCCACATTCCTGATATGCCATGCAGCGCAGCAGCGGCTTGCCGCATTCGCCGCAGAAGATCGCGTCTTTCGTCAGGGCGTGCTGATAGCAGCACTGCGAAATGCGGTCGGGTGCGCCCGTCGGTCCGGCCATGGACTAGCCCCTTACTTGCGGAGCTGCTCGCCGCAACCAACGCAGAACTTGGCCTTGGCCGGATTGACGCGCGTGCATTTGGGGCACTCGACCGTTTCGTCGCCGGCCAGAATGCCGAGCACCGGATTGACCTTGCCGCCAGCGCCTGCTGCGACACCCACAGCGCCGTTCATGCCGGCCTGGAACATGGCGCGCGCCTGCTCTTCCGAACGCACAGCCTGCCGGTTGGCCTGCTCGACCATCTGACGCATCAGATCCATTTGAGCGGCCTTGTCGACGCCTTGCGCCTTTGCCTGCTCTTCGAGAACCTTGGCTACGGCAGGGCTGAGGCCCGCATTCACGGCCAGGATCTGCTCCGGGGTCATTTTCGCGCCGAGCACCAGTCGATCAGCCTCGCGCTGGGCTTCCAGCCTGCGCTGTTCCATGTCGCGGTCGTGGGCCTTGTCGGCTTCCTTGATGCGGCGATCGAGGCGGTCGCGCTCGATATCCATCTCAAGGCCCTGCAGGTCCTTGATCTTGTCGCGGGCAGCCTTGTCCTGTTCACGCTGGCGCGCGATGCGGGCGTATTCTTCCTTGTCGCCGACATCGACTTCCTTCTTGCGGGTGTCGAAGCCGTATTCGCGCTCCTTGCCCTGGATGTTCAGGTTCTTGTCGCGCGTCTCGTAATCATAGTCGCGGTCTTCCTTGCGGCGGACCTTCTCATCTTCGCGGTCTTCCAGGCGGTTGCCGCGATCTTCGTTACGCTGCAGCACGCGGCCTTCGCGGTCATAATCGCGATCGTCGCGGCGCTCATCACGCTGAAGCTCGCGGGTCTCGCGGTCGTAATCGCGCTCGAGACCGCGCAGCGCCAGCTGGTGCGAACGGTCGAGCGATTCCGTGTTGCGCTCCACCACGCGGCGGCGCTCTGTGATCAGCTTGAGATCGACGCCGTCATGGGTTGCCTGCTGAAGCTCGCCCTGGAATTTGGATAGACGCTCAGTCTTGAGCTTGTTGATCTCGTGCTCAAGCACTTTCATTTCCGCAATGCGGGCGCCGGTTTCGCGCGCGTCAGCGAATTCGAGTTCGTTGTCGAGCACGACGCGCTTGAGGTCGTCTTCGTTCTCGATCTCGAGCTTATCGATGCCGGTCTTGTAGTTCATCTTGACCGACGTGGTGATGTTCTCACGCTCGAGATCGCGCTTCAGCGTCTCGAAGTCGAACTCCAGCTTCGACGTCTCGCGCTCAGCGGCGGCGCGCGTAGCTTCCGCTTTCTCGACTTCGTTGAGCGCCCAGCTGACCGACGCCGCGCGCACGATCAGGCCGAGATCGCCCGCGATACGCTCGCACTCCTTCATCAGGTCGCCCTGGATCAGGTCCTGCAGGCCCTTGTTGCCGCGCACTTCGTTGGCATTGACGCGCGCAATGGCCGCTTCGAACACACGATCCCATGTGTGCGACTTGAGACGCAGCGCTGCATCCGCCTTCGAAAGCGAACGGCGCCCTTCCATCATGCCGATGATGTTCTGCGGCTTTTCCGGATTGATCTGCAGGTCGAGCACGACCTCGCCATCGATATCGACCTTGTCCTTCGTACGCGCCACCACCTTGTAGTAGTGCTGGAAGGTCTTGAGGTCCGCGATCATGATGCTGACCGAGGACGAACCACCGATCAGACCCTTGAGCTGGTGGAAGAGGCCGCCAACCGAGAAGTGCGCGCCCTTGTAGGCCTGCACGAACTGGCCATTGCGCATCAGCAGGCCGAGATGATCCGGCGGCACTTCATAGCGCTGCTCGAAGAACGTCTTGATCTCATCCGCGCCGATGAACTCGGCGAGGTATTGCGGATCGCTGACAACAAGCTGGGTGGTTTTCATCGAGGCGGCTCCATCAGGAGTAGGTGCGCGGATAGCAGGCTAGGCGGTGAAAGACTGGCAGATCAGATCTTGGGCGCTTCAGTCCATTTGCGCTGCGAGATCCAGACATACAGCGTGTAGAGGATTACGAAGACGCAGATCGCGGTGGGAATGGGATACTTGACCGCGATAACGCCGACCTGGTCGAGCTTGCTCAGCTGTACGCCGGCCTGATCCAGGGTGCGGAATGTTCCGAGCACAGATCCGAGCAGCGTGAAGAGCGAGAACAGGAACGCCGCGATGGCGGAAAACCGTTTCAGCAGGCCGACTGGCTCTTTCTTCGCTGCCGCGTTGGCAGCTGCAGCTTCAGCCTTCTCGCGCTCCGTGAGTTCTTTCTCATAGACTTCGCCGCGCTTCACGGCCGCTTCGCGGGCCTTGTGATCCACGCTCATGAAATCAGGCGTCGCGTCTTTCTTGACGCTCGCCTGATGCGTTGAAGTGAGGTTGGTCGCGCGCCGGCGCATCTGGATGAAGATGGTCGAGGCCAGCCAGAGCACCGCAAAGATCACGGCGCCCCACATCACATATTCCAGCCATTCCGGCAGGACGACCTGATCGGCCGGAGGCGCCCCAGCTAGCGGCGGTATCTCTTGCATTTTCGCAACTCCCCGTTCGTCCCGTCGAAAGCAGTGTGAAGGATTGGCGACGCCGTCACAGGCGCACGCAAATACAGTCCCTCACGTCCCCAAAGGTCGGTCTCGCAATTAGCTTGTGTTGACTGCGGGTCCCGGCGCTCTGCCCTCTAACATGGACAGTAGTTTAAGTCACGCCGCAGCCTATTGAGTGCACTTACTTTTTCGAATGATCTGCCCGCCCTGCCTCGTCCCGGAAAGCGAATTCCGGGAAGTCGGACAGGACGTAGCGGTCTCACCTGAGTAAGCGGCATCCGGACGGAAAACGGGTCACGCCTTTAGCGCATCAAGATTCCCGCGCAGCAATTGCAGGACGCCGGAGAAGTCCTTGCCGCCAAAACCGAGGCGGTCGAACAGCGCATACAGCGCCTCGGCCTGGTTTCCGAGCGGCGTCGTCGCGCCGGACCGCGATGCCGCCTCCTGCGCGAGTTTCAGGTCCTTGAGCATCATCGCCGTTGCAAATCCGCCCTCATACTTCCGGTCGGACGGCGTCTGCGGACCAACGCCCGGCCATGGCGCATAGGCCGTCAGCGACCAGCACTGACCAGAAGACTTGGAGGCGATCTCGGAAAACCGCTCAGCCTCCAGGCCCAGTTTCTCGGCCAGCGCGAAAGCCTCGCACGTCCCGATCATGGAGATTGCCAGCAGCATATTGTTGCAGATTTTGGCGGCCTGCCCCGCCCCCGTCTCGCCGGCGCGGATAACGACGCGCGCCATGGGCTTCAGCGCCTCCTCCACATCGGCGAAGTCGCCTTCCGCGCAGCCGACCATGAAGGCCAGCGTTCCCGCTTCCGCCGCTGCCGTTCCGCCCGACACCGGCGCATCCGCGAACCTGAACCCTGCCGCCTTCGCCTGCGCACCGACAGCCCGCGCCGAATCCACGTCGATCGTCGAACAGTCGATCAGCAGCGCTGACTTCGGCGCGTGCGGAAGAATGTGCTCGTCATAAACCTTCCGCACATGCGGCCCGGCCGGCAGCATGGTTATCACCACATCCGCCTGCTCCACGGCCTTGGCGATGCTTCCCGCCTCGTAGGCTCCCGCAGCGACAACCTTCTTCACGGCCGCTTCCGACAGGTCGAACGCATGAACCTCGCGCCCGCCAACCACCTGCCGGATCGCCATCCCCCCGCCCATGTTTCCAAGGCCGATGAATGCGATGCGGGTCATGTGATTTCCTCCGGAGTCTTTGGACCTCACTAGCCTCGCTTCCGCGATGCAATCAAGCGATCAAGCCCCGAACCGGGTCGCGATCGCAGGCCCCCAGCCGTACATCGTGAAGAAGAACGTCGCGAGAGCGATGAACGCCGCGCCGCCCGCCATCGCCGCCGTGGTAGCGACGCGTCCAACCGTGCTCGCCTGCCCGCGCCTTGCACGGATGAACATCTCGGCCACGATCAGCGGTGGAATGAAGAACGCGAAATCCATGATGTAGTCGAACCAGCCGCTGAAATCCTCGGTGTGGCCCATCTCGCCCGCGAACAGGAACCAGAAGCCATATCCCATCCGGTACAGCCACGATCCAATCGCCAGAGCGAACAGCCGGATCGCCCATGCGCGATGCACGTCGATATTGCGCGCCATCGCGTGCCGCACGGTCTGCACCGCGGCCAGCACCATCAGCGCGCCATACATGCTGAACGCGACCGTCATGGGCATACCGCCCACCGTCCCCTTCAGCACGATGAACAGCAGCCCGCCCACGCCCGCCGCAAACGCCGCGAAAGCGTACACGCGCCCGATCCAGCGATGCACCACCGGCGCTTTGGCCCTGATCTCCCCGATCAGCTGCACAGGCCCAAGCAACAGCAGCACAGCCCCTGCAAAGAAATGCGCGCCGATCCCCGCCGAAGCCGCAGGCGTATGCCCCTCGTAAAGCCGGGGCAGCGTGGCGTTCCAGTCCTCCAGCGTGCTCGCCGGAATAGCGCCGCCATAGTAGGCGAGAATGTAGAAACCGAAGATCGCCGAGCTGATCCACACTGCGCCCACCAGCGCGACCGCCGATATCCGCAACGCGGCGCCCGTCCATTCCGGCGGCTCAGACCGCTCTGCAATCGCCGTCATTTCGCCGTCTCCACAGCGCCATCCGCGCATAAAGTGTAAGCGGACATCATCCTGCCCGCGACCGCAACCCGGTCACGCTCCGTCAATCCGTCGAGACGCGCCCCGGCTTCCAGATCTTTTCCGTTCGCGAGCAGAACCATCGCGTCATAGGAATAGGCGTCCATCGACGTCTTCATCTCGCTTCGCACGCATTCGCACGCCGCCAGAGTCAGCCCGCCGCCCGCGCGGCAATTGTCGACAATCGCCTGATCCGACATCAGCGCGCAGCCGCCAAGCACAAGCATCAGCGCGCCGGCCCATCCCTGCATCATCCACCTATGCTCTCGAACGCCAGTTGCGCCATGCTGGTCCATGCCACAGACTGCGTGGGGAGAAGACTGGGGGCAAGCATCATGAAATCCCTTTATCTGGCCGCACTCCTCGCCTGCTCTGCGTGCGCCACCTCACCAGCTGCAACGATGAGCGACACATCCTTCGTGATGGCAGACGGTTCGCGCGCCATACAACTATCCGGCTGGCTGCCCGCCTCGCCCGCAGAGGTCTATCGCACGATCACAACCGCTGAAGGCTGGAAGACCTGGGCGGTGCCTGTCGCCTTCGGCGGAGGAGGCGTGGGCAGCTTCATGGAAACCAGCTACGACCCCGCCGCAAAGCCAGGCGACGCCGGCAACATCATGCAGCAATTCATCGCCCTGATCCCCGACCGCCTCGTCGTCTTCCGCACAACCAAGACGCCAGCCGGCTTTCCCAACGCCGACCTCTACATGAAGACCATCGCGATCATGGAACTTGCTCCCGAAGCCTCAGGCACGCGCCTCACCTTCACCCACGAAGGCTTCGGCAAGGAGCCGGGCTTCGATCAGCTTTACGGGTTCTTTCTGGAAGGCGACGCGCAGACGCTGGAAGCGCTGCAGAAGGTGTTCGCACCGTAGGGTGCATCGAAGATGCACCGGACCGCCCCTCCCAACGATGCATCTTCGATGCACCCTACGCGCTGGCAGCAACCAAGGCGGCGGGGTTGTCATCCCTTGTGAATCGGGTGTTCCTGCGTGGATTCACGGGAAATGAGGGAACATCAATTATGCGCGCACTTCTCGCGGCTACGAGCCTTTTCGCACTTGCGGCCTGCGGCGGCGAACCGCCGGCGCCGGTTTCAGCCGAGGGCGACACCGCAACGCCAGCAGCAGCTCCCGCCGCTCGCGACGGCTGTAAGGACATTGCCGCTCTGGCCTCGGCGATGACCGAAGCCGAACCCTTCGCCTCGCTGCGGACTGGCAATGTCATGCTCGGCGACCAGAAGGTCGATGACCAGTTTACCACCGACGTCGCTCCCGCCGGCGCGCAATGCAAGATGGGCCAGATGAAGGGGTGGAATGCGGGCGATCCGGAAATGTTCGTCGTCAACTGCGAGCTGTTCTCGGGCGGTGTGTTCGACGAGGAAGAGAACAGCGTGAAGGCCAAGACCGCATTCGATGCCGCCAAAGCCGAACTCGACAAATGCCTGCCAGCCGGCTGGACAGCCCGCGACGTCGGCAACAATGGCGATGAGCGCACCGAAGCGCTGATCTACGAAACCGCCGCCGACAAGGCTCGCAGCGAGGGGGCGGACGCCTACGTTTATCCGCTCGAACTGCGGAAGGAATACTATCAGGGCAGCATGCGCGGCGGCAGAACGCAGGGATGGTCCGTGGTCCTCAACTTCCAGGCGTCAGGACCGGCCGCCGCAGCCGCGACCGGAGAAACTCCCGCAGCCGAGCATTAGGGCAGCGCATCTCCTGAAGTAGCGAAGGGCGGGTCTGCCATGCCAGACCCGCCCTTGTCGCAACTACCTCATCGTCGGAATGACAAAGCTCGAATCACCCACATCGCCTTCCGGCCAGCGCGCCGTCACGGTCTTCACCTTCGTCCAGAACTTCAGGCCTTCCATGCCGTGCTGGTTGGTGTCGCCGAAGGCAGAGCGCTTCCAGCCGCCGAAGGTGTGGTAGGCCACCGGCACCGGGATCGGCACGTTGATGCCCACCATGCCGACATTGACCTTGCTCGCAAACTCGCGCGCCACGCGGCCATTGCGCGTGAAGATCGCGACGCCATTGCCATACTGGTGCTTGCTCGGCAGCGCGACTGCTTCCTCGAACGTGTTGGCGCGAACGATCTGAAGCACGGGCCCGAAGATTTCCTCGTGATAGGTCTTCATGCCGGTCTTCACATGGTCGAACAGCGACGGCCCGATGAAGAAGCCCTTCTCATAGCCCTGCAGCTTGAAGCCACGGCCATCGACGACAAGCTCCGCGCCTTCATCTTTCCCGAGCTGAATGTAGTTCGCGATCTTGTCGCGATGCGCCGCCGTGACCACCGGGCCGTACTGCGCGCCCGCATCGTTCGACACGCCAACTTTCAGCGTCTCCATCTCCGCGATCATCCGCTCGCGAAGCTCGTCCGCCGTCTTCTGCCCCACCGGCACGACAACCGGCAGCGCCATGCAGCGCTCGCCCGCAGAGCCGAAGGCAGCGCCAGAAAGGTCCTTCACCACCTGATCCATGTCGGCGTCCGGCATGACGATGCCGTGGTTCTTCGCCCCGCCCATCGCCTGCACGCGTTTTCCGTTCGCAGCGCCGGTGTGATAAATGTAGTGCGCGATATCCGACGAGCCGACGAAGCTGATCGCCCGCACTTCCGGGTGATGCAGGATCGCATCCACCGCCACCTTGTCGCCATGCACGACGTTGAGCACGCCGGTCACATCAAGACCCGCAGCCGCGCCCGCTTCCATGAACAGCTCGCCCAGACGCACCGGCAGGCTCGGATCACGCTCGGACGGCTTCAGCACGAACGTGTTGCCCACCGCGATCGCAACACCGAACATCCACATCGGGATCATGCCCGGGAAGTT
>JAUYSA010000379.1 GCA_030696545.1 Hyphomonadaceae bacterium | reverse complement strand
GGCGTGGATCGCACGGGCGACGTGTTCAAACATGCGAACATGGCGGGGACGGACCCGAAGGGCGGCGTGCTGGCGCTGTGCGGGGATGATCCGAATTCGAAGTCGTCGACTTTGGCGTCGCAATCCGAGTTTGCGATGATCGATGCGGAGATGCCAGTGCTGGCGCCGGCGTCGATCCAGGAAGTGCTCGACTACGGGATGATCGGCTGGGAGCTGTCGCGGTATTCGGGGCTGTGGGCTTCGATGATCTGTCTCGCGGACACGATGGATAGCGGGGCCGTGGTTGAGGTGGGGCTGCATCGCTACAATTTCGTGCGGCCGATGGATTTCGTGATGCCTGAGGGCGGCGTGGGTATTCGCATTGGCGATACGCCGCTTGGGAAAGAAGCAAGGCTGCGTCAGTTCAAGATACCGGCGGCGCAGGCTTTTGTGCGCGCCAATGGGCTGGATCGCGCGCTGCTGACGGGTCGGCAGAAGAAGCTGGGCGTTGTGGTGGCGGGGCAGGCTGCGCGCGATGTCTATGAGGCGCTGGGCGCGATGGGGCTGTCGCCGGAACATGCGGCTGACATGGGCGTGTCGATCTTCAAGGTGGCGATGCCGTGGCCGCTGGAGCCGACGGCGATCCGGGAGTTCTGCCGTGGGTTCGAGCGCGTGCTGGTGATCGAGCACAAGCGGTCGGTGATCGAGCCGCAGCTGAAGGATGTGCTGTATCACCTGCCGGATAGCGAGCGTCCGATTGTGGAGGGCAAGCGGGATCGCGATGGCGCGCCGTTGCTGTCGGACATCGCATCGCTGTCGACGGCGGATATCGCTATGGCGCTGGTGCAGCGCCTGCCGGAGGGGCCGCATACGGCGAAGGCGGATGCTTATTTCGCGAAGGTGAATGGCGCGAAGCAGGCCGTCGCCGGCATGAACCAGATCAACACGCGCAAGCCGCACTTCTGCTCGGGCTGTCCGCACAACACGTCGACGACGCTGCCGGAGGGCTCGCGTGCGCTGGCGGGGATCGGCTGCCACTACATGGCGACGTTCACGCCGGAGCGGCGGACGGATATGCACACGCAGATGGGCGGCGAGGGCACGCCGTGGATCGGGCAAAGCCCGTTCACGACGGAAAGCCATGTGTTCGTGAATCTGGGCGACGGCACGTATTCGCACTCTGGCTCGCTGGCGATCCGCGCGGCGATTTCGGGCAAGGTCAACGCGACTTACAAGATTCTCTACAATGATGCAGTCGCCATGACGGGCGGGCAGCAGGTGGAGAGCGGGCAGACCGTTCCGCAGATCGCGCGGCAGGTTGAGGCCGAGGGCGTGAAGACGATCGTGATCGTGGCGGATGATACGACACGCTATGCGAGTGTGACCGACTTGCCGGAAGGCACGCGGATCTTTGACCGCAAGAAGCTGGAAGAAGTGCAGATTGAACTGAGGGAAACGCCGGGCGTGTCCGTGCTGATTTATGACCAGGTTTGCGCGACGGAGAAACGCCGCCGCATCAAGCGCGGGAAGATGGAGGCGCCGACGAAGCGCGTGTTCATCAACCAGTCGGTGTGCGAAGGCTGCGGCGACTGTTCGGTGAAGTCGAACTGTCTTTCGGTTGAGCCGGTCGAGACGGAGTATGGCCGCAAGCGGCAGATCAACCAGTCGACCTGCAACACCGATTACTCATGTATCGAGGGTTTCTGCCCGTCGTTCGTGACGGTGACGGGCGGCGACCGGAAGTCGGACGCCGAGCGGTCGCCTGCGGCGTTCGATGTTTCTGGCCTGCCGCAGCCTGTGCTGCCGGTGCTGGGGCATGAGGCGTGGAACGTGGTGTTCACGGGCGTGGGCGGCACGGGCGTGACGACGGTGGCTGCTGTGCTCGCTATGGCGGCGCACGTTGACGGCAAGGCTTCGCAGACGCTGGACATGACGGGGCTTGCGCAGAAGGGCGGGCCGGTTCTGTCGCATGTTCGCTTTGCGCTCGATCCGGATGACATCAAGGCGGGCAAGACGCCACCGGCTTCGGCGGATGTGATCATTGCGTGCGATCTGGTGGTGGCGTCGTCAGGCGATGCGCTGGTGATGTTCGACAAGCAGCGCACGAGCGTGGTGGCGAACCATGACGTGACGCCGACGAAAGAGATCATCGAGAACCGGAATGTGCGCTTTGATCCGGACCTGCTGACGGCGCGGGTGCGCTCGCGCGCCAAGGCGTTTGCGGCGACGAATGCGGAAGCGCTGGCTGAGCATCACTTTGGCGATGCGATCTATACCAACATGATCATGCTTGGGATGGCGTATCAGAACGGGCTGATCCCGATCAGCGAAGCGGCGATCAAGGAAGCCAACCGGCTGAACAAGGTGAAGGTAAAAGAGAACGCGGCGGCGTTCGACCTTGGGCGGATTGCGGCTGTGAAGCCTGATCAGGTTCAGGCGGCGGCGCCGAAGCGGCCGGAGATCGAGCCGCTGAAGCTGGACGAGCTGATTGCGCGTCGCGCCGAGATGCTGAAGGCCTATCAGAACGCAGCGTATGCGGATCTGTATGAGGCGCGTGTCGCGCGGGTGCGTGCAGCGGAGAGCAATCTGGGTCTTGGCGAGCAGCTGGCCACGGCTGCGGCGACATATCTGGCGAAGCTGATGGCTTACAAGGACGAGTACGAAGTGGCGCGGCTCTACACGCGGCCGGAATACAAGCAGGCCGTGGAAGAGCAGTTCGGAAAGGGGACGAAGCTGACCTTCCTGATGGCGCCGCCGATGATCTCGAAGAAGAACCACAAGGGCGAGCTGATCAAGAAGTCTTTCGGGCCGTGGATGATGACGGGTTTCAAGGTCCTCAAGAGCCTGAAGGGTCTTCGTGGCGGCACGTTCGATTTGTTCGGGCGCACGGACGAGCGGAAGATGGAGCGGCGGCTGCGGGACGAATATCTTGCGCGGCTTGAGGTTCTGGCTTCGGGACTGAAGCCGGAGAACCATTCGCTGGCGGTCGAGATTGCGTCGTTGCCGGATGAGATCCGTGGCTATGGCCATGTGAAGGAGAAGGCGGTTGGCGTTGCAGAGAAGAAGCTGGCTGGGTTGATGGCGAAGTGGAGTGCCGGGCCAGCGCCGAGGATGCAGGCGGCGGAGTAGCGGGCTCGTTGCGACCTCCGCCCCGCTTTGCGGGGCAGCCCCCTCCGTCTTGCGCTTCGCGCAATCCACCTCCCCCGGCTTTGCCGGTGGAGGACTTTCCCTTGATGCTTCGATGTCCTCCACCACGAAGTGGGGGAGGTGGATCGCGACGTCTTCGTCGCGAGACGGAGGGGGCTGGCTACGAAGCAGCCGGATCGAACATTGGAGCCTCGCCGCTTTGCGGCGACTGCCGGGCAGGCGCCCGGCGGTCCCGGGTTGCTGCCAACCCAGTGTCAGCAATCACCTCGGGCATAATTGGTGTGCCGTAGTACGCGTGCCATGGTCGTTGCATCAGACATGGAGGCGTTTGTGCATCAAGGCGGGTGTCATTGTGGGGCGGTGCGATATGAGACGGCGCAAGCGCCGGAGCGGCATTCTGTTTGTTGCTGCAAGGATTGCAGGCGCACGGCGGGCGCGCCGATGGTGGCTTGGGCGATCTATCCGAAGGATGCGGTGAAGGTGGCGAAAGGGGCGCCGAAGTCGCGCGCGTCTTCCGAGAACGCGGAGCGGTTTTTCTGCGGGGAGTGTGGGACGGGGCTGTTTTACATCAGCGAGACTTACCTGCCGGGCAAGATCGACGTGGCGAGCGCGACGCTGGATGAGCCTGAGAGCATCGGCGCGCCGACGGCTGTGGTGCAGACGGGGGAACGCATTGCGTGGGCGGCGGATATTCACACGCTGCCGGAGTTCGTGCGCTATCCGGGGATGAGCTAGCTGGCGCCGTCGCCGAACTTGAGCCGGAGCGTGACGATCGTCAGGGCGAGGCAGAGACATACGGCGTTTGACAGGGCGATGGGCCAAGAGCCGAGCAGGGAGCCGTAGATCGTCCAGAGGACGAAGGC
>JAUYSA010000357.1 GCA_030696545.1 Hyphomonadaceae bacterium | reverse complement strand
GGTTTCGTCGCGACGCCATCGGACATTGCTCGCTTCGGCGCCGCGCATCTCGATGGCGGACAGATGTCCCCGGCGATGCGCGATCTCCTGTTCACAGTGCTTGTTGAACGCTCACCGAATTCTCCGCCGCTCGGCCTTGGCTGGCGCGTGGACGAGGATCCCAAAGGCCGCCGGCGCTGGCATCACGCCGGCAACCAGGAAGGCGGTCGCGCCAGCCTGGTCGTCTATCCCGACCTTGGCCTGTCGATTGCGCTGGCGACCAATGTGGTGAGCACTCCAGGAGACACGCTGACCCCGTCCGCAAACTTGGCGGATGTCTTCACACAGGCAGAGTAAATACGCGCTAGCTTGCATGCTGGGTCGCCATCAGTTGCTCGCGAGCTTTGCCTTGGCGAAAGCAACGGCCAGACCCACATGCCGTGTCGGTTGTCAGAATGATCGGTTCCAGACCGCCCGGAGGATGGGTCTATTCTGAACAGGGGCCATTTCGCCCAGCTGCACGGACCAACGACCGCTTTCAGCTGTCCAGACGCTTTCTGTAACATCCTTGTTGGTCTCGGCTCGCAGCCGATCCTTTTCGTGCTTCGCTGTTGGGAAGCGTTCGGACACGAACGCTTTGACAGCGCCGCGCATGGCGGTGACATCGACTTCAAACGCATTGGCGGGCGTGACGGAGACCATGCAGCGTCCGGAGTAGTCTTTCGTCGAATACAGTACCTGGATCCAGCCCCAGTCTCCCGACTTGTCGTAGATGATGCCGCCGCCGCGAGCGCTTTGCGTCCATCCGTTCAATTTAACTTCACTGCCGAAGAGGGATGAGGCGCTGGTGCCTTCAAGGTGCCAGCCGCAAATCCGTTTCAATGCGTAGGTTAGTGCCGCCGCTTCCGACGCAGGAGGCTGCGCTGTAGCCTGGGAACTGACTGACAGAGCAAACGCAGTACCGAGAATTTTGGATATCATACCTGACCCCAACGTCTGAAGTCGTTGTAGTACATCAGTTCGAGGCGGCGAGGAATCGCCCTGTGACGCAGGGCGACCTCGCGGTCGCGTGCCGGGCTCTGGGCCTTATGCGAGGGTTGGCATCTCGATCCCGGCGATGATCCAGTCAACGTCCGCTTCCGGCGAATTCCGGTCACTCGTTCATGGTTCGCTTTCGCATCCGCTCAATCGCCGAATTTACGACGGCCTTACGGCTGATGTATTTCCTCCTGGTACGCGCAGACTTCCCGCCCTCCCAGCCGAGTATTCCGTCAATCTCGCGGTCTTCGAATCCCGCGCGCATTAGGCGCGTGGCGAACGTGCCCCGTATGTCGTGAGGGGAATGACGACACCCTTGATATCAACGTGCGCGCCATGGCCGGCGAGAAGGAGATTGTTCCCGAGTTGGGCTCCGTTGTGCAGATCCCTCCTGGCAATGGGGACAAGGTGACGTTGGAAGTCTCAATGTCGTGCGAGTTTGTATCCTGCTTCTATTTCGTGCAGGCGTTCGTCAGATAGCGCACCCGCTTGTAAGGCGGGTAGCCAATCCGCCGGGGTCGCCAGTCGGGCCAGGGTGTCTTATGAATTCGCTGGTCGTCCCGAGGGAATAGGCTGGCTGATGCTCAAACGCGTCGTTTCTCCGCTGATTGGCGCTCTGGTTTTCGCCCTTGCAAGCTGCGGCGGCGGAGGCGGCGGGGGTAGTGGAGGCAGCGCTGCGCCGCCGGCGGCAAGCGGTCCTGCGTGGACGCAGGGAGTTTTTCAGGCGGCGAGTAATTTCGAGGCGCGGTGCGCGACGCCGCGCACGGGTGTCGACAGTCAGGGGAGCGCATTTCCTGATCGGGCGGGGTCGCTGGCGCAGGAGTTGTTCTGGCTGCGGTCGTGGACCAACCAGACCTATCTCTGGAACAATGAGATCGCGGACCAGAACCCGGCGGGCTTCTCCGACCGGGTCGCGTATTTTAATGTTCTCAAGACGAATGCGACAACGACATCGGGCCTGCCGAAGGATCGCTTTCACTTCACGATGAATACGGCGGAGTATCTGGCGGAGGTGACATCGGCGCCGTCGGCCAGTTATGGCGCGGAGTTTGCCGTCTTCGCGAGCTCGCCGCCGCGAGACGTGCGTGTGCTCTATACGACGGCTGGAACGCCGGCGCGCGCGCTCGATGGCGGCTTGCCGAAGCTGGCGCGGGGCGCGCGCATACTTACCGTCGACGGCGTGGATGTGATCAATGGCGGCACAACGCAGGCGCAGATCGACACGCTGAACAACGGACTGTTTCCGCGCAACGCGGGCGAGAGCCATACCTTGCGTGTGCGCTATGCGGACAATAGCGAGCGGAATGTGACTCTGGTGTCGGCCTCTCTGGTTGAGCAGCCGGTGAACCGCCAGTCGGTGATCACGACGCCGACGGGCAAGATGGGGTATATACTGCTCAACACGTTCAGTCCGTACAGCACGGAGAAGGGGCTCGCCGATGCAATTGCGGCCTTGCAGAGCGATGGCGTCAACGATCTCGTGCTGGACCTGCGCTATAATGGCGGCGGGTTGCTCGCGATCGCTTCGCAGCTCAGCTACATGGTGGCCGGGCCGGCCCAGACCAGCGGCCATGTGTTTGAGCGGCTGAGGTTCAATTCGGCCGCCGGCAGTTCGAACCCGGTGACGGGTGGGGTGAACTCGCCTACGCAGTTCTATTCGACCGGGCTGGGCTTTTCAGTCGCAGATGGCACGGCGCTGGGCACGCTCAACCTGCCGCGCGTGTTCATCCTGAGCACGTCTCGCACATGCAGTGCGAGCGAGTCGGTTATCAACGGTCTGCGCGGCATTGATGTCGAGGTTGTTCTGATCGGGAGCACGAGTTGCGGGAAGCCGTTCGGTTTCTACCCCGAAGACAATTGCGGGCAGACTTACTTCTCGATCCAGTTCCAGGGCGTGAACGACAAGAATTTTGGCGACTATCCCGATGGGTTCACGCCGTCGAACTCTTAGTCGGCCAATGCCGTGCAGGTTTCGGGATGCGCGGTGGCAGATGATTTCAGCCATGACCTTGGCGATGCGAACGAGGCCATGCTGGCGGCGGCGCTTGGTTTCAAGGCGAATGGGACATGTCCGCTGCCGCCGCCGACGAGCATTGGCGTTGCACGGATTGCGGGAGGCGGCGAGCCGATACGGACGACGGGCCGATCGGATGCTGTCGAAATCTTGCGGAGCATGCGCGATCTGTCGACGCCTGATCCCGCGGTGCTGCGATGATGCGCAAT
>JAUYSA010000370.1 GCA_030696545.1 Hyphomonadaceae bacterium | reverse complement strand
ATCACCTGGAGGCCTTCCCGGGCTGCGTCATCCTGGTGACCCACGACCGCTACTTCCTCGACCAGGTCACCAAGTGGACTCTGGAGCTCGATCGCGGCAAGGGCATCCCCTATGAGGGCAACTACTCCTCCTGGCTGGAACAGAAGGAAAAGCGCGTCCGCCAGGAGAACAGCGAGAGCGATGCGCGCCAGCGCGCCATGGCCCGCGAGCTGGACTGGGTGCGGTCCTCGGCCAAGGCCCGCCAGGCCAAGTCCAAGGCCCGCCTCGCCGCCTATGAGGAAATGGCCAACCAGCAGGAGCGTGAGAAGCAGAGTTTCGCCACCATCCAGATCCCGCCCGGCCCGCGCCTGGGCAATGTGGTGATCGAGGTGGACGGCCTGGAGAAGGAGTACGGCGACAAGGTGCTGTTCAAGGACCTGTCGTTCAAGCTGCCGCCAAACGGGATCGTCGGCGTCATCGGCCCCAACGGCGCCGGCAAGTCGACCTTGTTCAAGCTGATCACCGGCCAGGAGAAGCCCGACGCCGGCGCGATCCGCCTGGGCGAGACGGTGAAGCTCGCCTACGTCGACCAAAGCCGCGACGATCTCGATCCCAGCCACACGGTCTGGCAGGCGATCTCCGGCGGCCTGGACGTGATGAAGATCGGTAATCGTGAGCTGGTCAGCCGCTCCTACGTCGGCTCGTTCAACTTCCGTGGCGGCGACCAGCAGAAGAAGGTCGGTCAGCTGTCGGGCGGCGAACGCAACCGCGTGCACCTGGCCAAGACCCTGACGGAAGGCGGCAACGTCCTGTTGCTCGACGAACCGACCAACGACCTGGACATCGAGACCCTGCAGAACCTGGAGGACGCTCTGGAGCAGTTCGCCGGATGCGCGGTGGTGATCAGCCACGATCGCTGGTTCCTCGACCGGCTGGCCACCCACATCCTGGCCTTTGAGGGCGACAGCCACGTCGAATGGTTCGAGGGCAATTTCGAAGCCTACGAAGAGGACAAGAAGCGCCGCCTGGGCACCGACAGCCTGATCCCCCACCGCATCAAGTTCCAGAAGTTCGGACGGTAGGGGGGCGAGGAGCCTCACCAGGTCATCTCGCTGAGCCTGAAGGGGTTTGGCCACCGCGAAAGTCTGTAACAGGTGGTGAGCGGCCACTCGCCGTCCGGCGTGAAGCGGCCATTCATTGGCTAAACCAGGGCTGCGCTGCAGCTCCTGGACCTCGTTCAGTGTTTGCGGACTCGGCGCGCATCCTTCGACGCTTGCCTTGTTTGCTAGTTGAGGTGGCCGCCGCGGCAAAACTCTCGACGCAGGGGTCCAGCGCCTCCGGCGTTACGGCCGCGCGGTGTTATGCGGTCGCTTGGCCAACTACAGCGAACGCGAAGCGCAGGTTAGTCACGGCCTTGGCCCTTCCGACCTGCTCACGCTTCAGGGGGTTCGACGTCAACGACTACGTCGACGTCCTGGCTGTCGGGCTCAAGCGCATGTCCGACTGGATGCGCGAGGGCAAACTCGTGCAGAAGATGAACCGCGTCCAGAGAATGGAGCAGTCAGCCGCTTGACGATCTCAAGCTGAGGCCGTGCCTGAGCGGTCACTGCGACTGCTTGACCATGTTCACGTGCATCATCATGACCAAGCGGATCACCTCGGGCGAGTTGTCTAACTTGCGGAACGTGTTGTTCGATTTCGACATGGTCGCTGAGGGCTACAACCTCCGGCCCTTTCCACCACGGTTTGGGCTGACAGAGCCGACGTGTCAGTTCCGGCTGTACACCCTTTCCGAAGCACATATCTTGACCGGCCGTGGCGAAGGCCAGGAGGGCGCTATGGATATCGCTGCTTTCGCCGATGCGCGCGCCGCCTCCAGAGATGGCATGGTCCTCGTTCCGGGCGGGCGCTTCCTGATGGGATCCGACGACCACTACCCCGAGGAAGGCCCGGCCCACGAGGTGGAGGTTGATGGGTTCTGGATCGACAGGACCCCCGTCACCAATTGCCAGTTCGCCATTTTCGTCGCGAACACCGGCTACATCACCCTGGCGGAAGCCCCGCCCGACCCGGCAGACTACCCAGGCCTGCTCCCGGAAATGATGCGGGCGGGATCTCTGGTGTTCACTCCGCCAGCGCATCCGGTCCCTACGAACGATCCCAACGCCTGGTGGAGCTTCGCGTTCGGCGCGGACTGGCGTCACCCGCTGGGGCCGGACAGTTCGCTCGACGGGCTGGAGGACCATCTCGTAGTCCATATCGCCCATGCCGACGCGGTGGCCTTCGCCACCTGGGCGGGTAAGTCCCTGCCGACCGAGGCCGAATTCGAATTCGCCGCGCGCGGGGGACTGCGAGGCAAGGCCTATGCATGGGGGGACACGCTGGACGCGCCGGGCGGCGGAATCCTCGCGAACTACTGGCAAGGGCCGTTCCCGCATGCGAATTCCCTGGCCGACGGCTGGTTGCGCACTTCCCCCGTGGGATCGTATCCGGCCAACCCCTACGGCCTCCATGATCTGATCGGCAATGTCTGGGAATGGACCGACGACTGGTTCGCCGATCACCACGAAAAGGGAGATTGCTGCATCCCCCGCAATCCGCGCGGAGCCGCGGTGGACGGCAGCTACGATCCTTGCGTCCCCGAAATACCGATTGGCCGCAAGGTGCTGAAAGGTGGGTCGCACCTTTGCGCACCAACCTATTGCCAGCGCTACCGCCCCGCGGCCCGCTGGCCTCAGCCGGTGGACACGTCCACAAGCCATGTGGGCTTCCGTTGCGTGGTGCGCGACCAGGCCTAGGCCTGCCGCCGGGTCGGAGCTGCCACGCCCTTCGGCCAAACGCCACAAACCTTAGGACGAGGGGTTCGTCGTCGGGGTGAGGAGGGCGGCGGCAGAGATGGACAGCAAATCCTGGAAAATCTGCTCATCTCGCGGGGGCGTTGAATGAGAGTCGAGGCGAGCCAGAAAGGATACAATCATTTGCGAGACGGCAAGCAATCGGATGGGAAACAACTGCCGCGACTTGGAATCAAAATACCTCCCAAGCATCTTTATTATTCGATCGCTTACTGGAGCCGTCTTCGCAAATTCAGCCCTGAGGTCCATGCGGTCTGAAAAATAGACGCCACACAGGAATCTCGCAAACACTCTGACTCCCTCATCGTCCACGGTTTCAAAGATCGGGCGAAAGAGAATATCTAGAAGCGCCCTGACGCTCGGTGCGTCGACCTCGGCTTCGGCAATGGAGAGAAGTGCTGCGCGTCGCGCTTCTAGTGCGGGAAGTCGCCAGGCGAAGATATGCTTCACCATCTGGTCCATGTCGCCCATGTGGTACTGGACGACGTTTCGATTCGCCGAACCAATGCGCTCGCCGATCTGCTTGAATGTAACGCCGTTGACCCCGTGTTGGCCGATCAGGGATTCCGCCGCGCTTAGAATCGCCTCAGTCGTCCTCGCCTTCCGAGGGTCCATTCGCGAGCGAGTCCTGGCGACCGGTGTTCTCATGTGAGCGCCTGCTGTCCGGGTTCATTGTGATTAGCCCGCAGGCATGCCGCCAGCTTTCGCGCCGGAATACAGCACTCGACATGCTAGCGCATCTGCACCCTCATGCGGCCCGCCGCGATCGAGCCGGTGACGCCGACGACAGGTGGGCGCGAGGTCCGCGCTCCGATCAGTCCAGCTTCACCTCGAGGTTCGTCAACGAGCCGCCGAATCGGTTGGGCGTGGCGTATTGCTGCGGCGCAACTGCCGTCCCCTGATCGCTCCCGACATCAAACGACTCATCGAGCGTGAAGCGCTTGTTCACGGTTTCCGGGACGTCGCCCGTCGCAACGGCCTTGCCGTCGACCGTAAGCGAGACCTTCGCCGCCCCT
>JAUYSA010000249.1 GCA_030696545.1 Hyphomonadaceae bacterium | reverse complement strand
CTCACGGGCACGGGCGGCTCGACCCTTACTATCGGCGTCGAACTGACCACTGGCATGACGATCGATGGTTTTGTTGACGCCGTGAACGCTCAGGCTGGCGGCAAGATCTCGGCCTCGTACGATGATACAACGGGTCAGATCACCTACCTGATCAACGATACGGCGTTCGATGACCTGGTGGTCGATGCTGGCGGCGCTGCCGAACTCGGCGATGGCGTTGCCACAGCTGACGTCTCCAGCGCCGGCGAGAACATGATGGTTGTTCACGGCCTCGATTTGACGATTGCGGGCTCGCTCTTCGCCGCCTTCTCGACGATCGACATCTCGACCTCAGCTGCAGCGGCGACGACCGCCGCCAACGCTCTGGAAACGGCGATCACTGACCTCAACATCTCGCTGGCCTCGCTTGGCTCGCAAGCGACCGCCCTCGACGCCCAGCAGGACTTCCTCGCCAAGCTGTCGGACGAGATCGAGAACGGCATCGGCAATCTGGTCGACGCCGACCTCGCAAAAGAGTCTGCCAAGCTGCAATCGCTGCAGATCAAGCAGCAGCTCGGCGCGCAGGCCCTCTCGATCGCCAACCAGGCGCCGCAGGTCATCCTGTCGCTGTTCCAGGGCTGAGGCCCGAAACGGCCGACTGATCCAATGAAAAAAGCCGCCCCGCCGTTCAGGCGCGGGCGGCTTTTGCCCATAACGCTGTGAGCCAGTCCCGGCTGGAAACCTGTCGTTAAGGATTACTAACGAAGACTGACGGCTGATTGACGAATCGTTCACCACGTTTCGTCTGCGGAGGCCGGCCAAAATGGTCGAAAGACTGAATAACGCAACGGGCGCACTTGGAGCGCTGAAATATCTCCAGTCGTCGACCAAGGACCTGTCAGGCGCCGAAAGCCGCTTGTCGTCGGGTCTCAGGGTGTCGCGCGCGCGCGACGACGTGAACTCTTACCACTCGGCCGCGATCATGCGCGGGCAGGGCGGCTCGCTCAACGCCGTTACGCTCAGCCTAGGGCGCGCCGAGTCGATCTCCGACACCGCGATCACTGCCGCTGAGTCAGCGTCCAAGCTGCTGATCGAGATGAAGGCCACAGCCGCGCAGGCGATGTCCGGCGGGCTTTCCGACGATCAGCGGGCTGCGTTCTCGCAACGCTACGCCAGCCAGATGGAGACGCTGCAGAGCTTCATCCGGAACGCGTCGTTCGACGATTCGAACATTCTCGACGGCTCGAAGCCCAACGGCGTATCCTTCATCGCTGACGCGGAAGCCAGCCAGTCGTTGACGCTAGAAGGTCGCAACCTCATGCCGGGCGGCCCGGTGATTGTCGCCCCGCCCGCCGGTGCGGCTCTGAACACACAACAAAGCGCCGCTGCTACGCACGCGCTGCTGGAACAGTCGATCACCAATGTCGGCGAACAACTCACCGAGATGGCAGGCGAACGCAAGCGGATCGAAGCGCAGAAGGGGTTCGTCTCGCGCCTCGCTGATGCGCTGGCTGCGGGGGTTGGCCGGATGGTCGATACCGATCTCGCCGCCGAAAGTGCGCTGATCCAGGCGCTTCAGGTCAAGCAGGAGCTCAGCGCATCCGCCATCGGAATCGCGAACTCCGCTCCGCAGGCGCTGCTGTCACTCTTCCGCGCGTGAGACGGCGATGCTGAGCGAGATCCAGTTCGAGCAGGCCGTCGCAGCCTTCGTGACCTTCTTCGTGCTGATCGACGCTCCGGGTGTCGCTCCTATCTTCGCCTCGCTCACCGCGCCGGGCGGGTCTGGCTATGCGCGCAAGATGGCGATCAAGTCGGTGTTCGTCGCCGCGCTGATCCTGTTCTTCTTCGCCTTTGCGGGCGCCTGGCTGCTTGAGCATCTTGGCATTTCGCTCGACGCTTTCCGCGTTGCGGGCGGGGTGCTGCTGTTCCTCATTGCGCTGGAGATGGTGTTCGAGAAGCGGCAAGCGCGGCAGAAGACCCGCGCCGATCAGGTGCTTGCCGACGAAGAAGCGTCCGGCCGTCTGGACGATGTTTCCGTCTTTCCGCTCGCCATCCCGATGCTTGCTGGTCCGGGCTCGATCGCCACGGCGATGCTCTACATGCAGAACGCCGCTGGCGATCCAGTCGGCATTGGCATCGTGTCTTTCGCGATCGGCGCCAACCTGGTGCTGGCCTGCCTGATCTTCCTCGCCGCCGGTCCGCTGCTGAAGGTTATGGGCGACCAGATCGCCGGGGCCATCACGCGCATCTTCGGCGTCATCCTGTCGGCGCTGGCCGTCCAGATGATCATCGTCGGTATTATCGGCGCTTTTGGGCTTCAGCTTCCAGCGGACTGAAAAATCAGCTGGCGGCGGAATAATCGTCCATCAGATAGACGGCGCTGACCTTGCGCGGCTTGTCCCGCGTGAAGGATTTCCAGAACACCGTAAGCGCCACGAAGCCGAGCAGGGCGAGGCAGGCCAGCAAGCCAGCCACCTGCATCCGCAGCGCATTGGTCCAAGTCACGGTCGTGCGCGCAGTGTCGAGCAGGTTCTCGCCGTCATAGTCGGCCAGCGGCACGACACGGTCGCCGCCAGCGCGGGCGACAAGCTGGGCGCGGTTCACGTCAGCCCGGTCCTTGATGCGGCTGATGATGGCGACGGCGGATTCGTTGGACGTGTCCTGAGCGATCTCGCGGAGTATGCGGAACTCCGCCAGCAGCGGCTCCAGTTTTTCCTTGTCGATGGTCGTGCGGAAAACACGATCGACAACTTGCGCGTTCTTCGCGGTATAGCCGACCTCGTTCTGGAATTCGGCGGCCAGCAGGCGCTTCATCTCGGCGACCGGCACAACGTCCTCGATGCGCTTCTGCAGATACAGCTTGAAGGGAATGGTACCTTCCTTGCGCGTCAGGAAGGTCGAGATCGCAACAGATGCGCCCGCGCGGGCTTCCGGATCAGCGAGAATCAGGCCGATGCCTGAAAGCAGGAACGACGTCACGTCGGTATGGTCGTCATTGGCCCAGCCGACTGCCGTGCGTGTGTGTTGCGGCAGGTCGCCCAGACGGTTCAGCTCGACCGGGGCATCGCTCTCACGATTGACCGTCAGCGAGGCTTCGCCAGTCGATGTGGCCACGGCGGGCGTCGCGCCCGGCACGGCGGATGCGGGAGCTGACGCCGTGAAGATGGATTGCAGAGGGGTCGTGCGGCGCTCGTACTCGTCCTGCAGGTCTTCCGGCAGGTAGGCGAGGGCGGCGTCGATCAGGGCGTCCTCCCCTGAGCCATCGGCCACCGCGATCCGCGCCCGCAGCGCTTCGCCATCCTTGCCGTCCAGCATGGCAGGGGCGCCAAGCATCAGGCCGCGAACCCGGCGCAGCTCTTTTTCTTCTAGCGAGGTGCGGACCATCTCGGCCCAGACTTCGCGCGAAGCCTTGTCCGGACGGGTGGAGATTTCCTGGAAGCGCTGGTCCATCGCCTGGCGCGTGGCGGTGATGGCCTCGGGGGTCGCCTGGAAAGCCGGGCGCTTGTCGCCATAGGCCGTCGACATGACATGCGACGCCATGAAGGGCGTGACACAGATAGCAGCGTTGAAGATGAGAGCGGCGTAAGCCGCGAACGGTAGCCGGCGCTTGCGACGTCGATTCATCGAGCCCGCTTCCGTATCAATAACGTGGCCGCACAAGGCATAACGCCCATCCGTCCACTTACGCGCCCCGGCCTAGAGCACCTTTGTTTGCCGGGAGGGCAAATAGATCAAGTGGGCAAGGCGCCTCAGGCGTAAAAAAAGTCATAACATGCGTGTCACGCGGGGCTTTCGCTCCGCTTCCGCAACAAGTGCGATTTACGCCTTGGCGTCCACTGCAAGCCCCGAGGCTTCGCGCCTTGCGTTGGGATTTACCGTTCCGCTGCGTCCGTAAGCGGCAGGCGCGCTGCGGGATGAGGCAATCTCGGCCGCGATGGACCGGACCAAGCCTTCCGTTACGGTCTTCGTCGCCATCAATGCGTTGGCGTGGGTCTCCAGCCCGTCTTCCAGCGCCTTGGCGGCGTCACGGAGGCTGGTCTTGAGGTCGGCCGGAATACCCGCCAGCAGCTGCGGCTCCGCTTTCACCTTGGACACTTCGATGCGCCAGGCATGGACCAGACGCTCTTTCTCGTCCCACTCGGCGGAGGGACCTTGCAGCTTGCGAGTCTTGACGGCTTCGACCTCAGTGCTCACCAGCGAGACAAGACGCTGAGTCATGGCCAATAGCTGTGTCGCGCGATCAGCGGAATCGGATGTCATTCGAGCCCCTGCATACGAAGGATTTCCTTGAGGACGGCGTCAGAAATGCCGATCCCGCCGCCCCGGGCAATGGCGTCGGCATACTGGTCCACCAGCATCGGGCGGAAAGTCGCCTCGGCATTGCCGCCGCCCATCGGGCCGTCCGTTTCGAGGCCCTGGAACATCGGCGCCAGCATTTCTGAGATGAACATGCGCTCGAACTGGCGCGCCACGTCTTCGGCCTGCGCACGGGTCTTCACCGATGAGACATCCGAGGAAAGCGAGGCTTTCTTCTGCGCGAGAACATCGACCGAAGGCGCGGTGAGGGCGATGTCAGCCATCACATCACCTCGATTTCGGCCTGCAGCGCGCCGGATGTCTTCAGTGCCTGCAAGATTACGATCAGGTCGCGCGGGCTGACACCCAGCGCGTTGAGGCCTGTCACCAGTTCACTCAGCGGCACGCCAGTGCCGCCCACCAGCGCAAGCTTCGCCGTATCTTCCGCCACCGCGATATTGCTCTGCGGCACGACAACCGGCGGTGCGTTGGTGAAGGAGTTCGGCATCGCCACGCCCGGCGTTTCCTGAACCTGTATGGTCAGGTTGCCCTGCGCGATCGCAACGGTGGACACTCGCACATTCTCGCCCATCACGATGACGCCCGTAGTCTCGTTGATCACTACGCGGGCGCGCTGTTCTGGCTCGATCTCCAGCCCCTCGATCTGTGCGATCAGGGACGACATGTCGCCGAAGCTGCTGGGCCGGCGAAGACGCACGGTCGCGAGATCCGATGCGACTGCGGCTTCAACGCCAAGGAAGGTGTTTATCGCGCCGGCGATGCGAGCGGCGGTCGTGAAGTCCGGATTACGCAGGGCAAGGCGCAGCTCGCTCTGGGCGGAGATATCGAAGCGCAGTTCGCGTTCGATCGTCGCGCCGTTGGGCACGCGGCCATTGGTGGGAATGTTGCGTGTCAGCGAGCTTCCCGAATTGCCGCTTGCGGTGAACGCGCCGACCGCAACCGACCCTTGTGCCAGCGCATAGGCCTGGCTGTCGGCGCCGATCATCGGCGTCGCCAGAAGCGTGCCGCCTTCAAGGCTTTTGGCGTCGCACATGGTCGAGACGGTCACGTCGATGCGCGAGCCGTTGGTGCCGAAAGGCGGAAGGTTCGCCGTCACCATGACAGCGGCGACGTTCTTGGTGTTGACGGTCGAGTCGCGGGTGTTGATGCCGAGACGTTCCAGCATCGAGGCGAGGCCCTGTTGCAGCATCGGGCAGTTGCGTATGGAATCGCCCGTGCCATTGAGGCCGAACACGATGCCATAGCCGGTCAGCTGGTTCTCGCGCACGCCTTCGATGTCGATGATGTCCTTCAGCCGCGTTCCCGCCGCGACGGGCGAGGTCAGCGCGAGCGCTGCAAGAATGCAGGACAGGGTACGGGCGAGCACGCGCATGGGATTCCAGTGTACGGATGGCGGAAATTTCCGACCGTTCTGGCCGCAGCGTTCTTCAACGGGAGTTTCGTCCCCCAATCGGCAACAAAGCCTTAAGCGTGGTTTCCCGCGCCGAAACTTTCCTTAAGCCGCCATTAACCAACTAGGCCAAATCTGCCGGGCAGGAGACGTGTTGAGATGAAGGTCAGTTCCACCTCGTCCACATCGGCATCCGCTGGCAGCAGCGGAGCCAAACCCGCGGCCGAAGGCTTCAGCCGGCTTCTGGCCGCCGACGGCGTGGCCCCGAGAGCGGCTGCTGCCGCTGTTTCAGGCGCTGCAGGCGTTTCAGGAATTTCCGCGCTTATGGCCCTGCAGGGCGTTGGTGGCCCCGAAGCGCGCTCGCGCGCACTGCGCAAGGGGCGGCGGCTGCTTGATGCGCTCGATCGTCTTCAGCTTGCGATGCTCGGCGAAGGTCCCTCGCAACGCCATCTGGCGCTCCTCAAGGGCGCGCTTTCCGAACAGCGCGACGCTACCGGCGATATCGGCCTAGACGACTCTCTGAACTGGGCCGAGGTCCGCGTGGCCGTCGAAGCGGCCAAGCTCGAGCGGGAAGCCGAAGCCGCCTGATATCCGTGCAGTCGGCAATTGCTGCGGCGCGGCAATGACATGTTCCGTGAGCGAATACTCACGCGTTAAGCCTGCTAAACAGGCGGCGTCAAAAATTTGTAACAAATACAACACGCCATGCGGGAATCCCGGATGATCGAAGGCGTTTACGGAGTAGGCGGGCTCCTATATATGACCCGCCCAGCTAAGGCGGCCCTGGGGATGGGTCGGCCTAGGGAGCACAAGCTATGAGTTCCAAGACGGCCACCTACAAGCCGACCGAGAACGAGCCCTACATGAGCAAGAAGCAGCTCAAGTATTTCAGGGAAAAGCTGATCGCCTGGAAGGAGGAGATCCTTCAGGGCAACCGCGAGACGATCACGGGCATGCAGGAAAACGTAGCGCCGATCCCCGACCTCGTGGATCGCGCCTCGTCGGAAGCTGACCGTGCGCTCGAACTGCGCACCCGCGACCGCGAGCGCAAGCTGGTCAACAAGATAGAGTCTGCGCTCCGCCGCATCGAACTTGGCGAGTACGGCTATTGCGAAGAGACCGGCGAGCCGATCGGCGTGAAACGCCTCGACGCCCGCCCGATCGCCACCCTCTGCCTCGAGGCGCAGGAACGCCACGAGCGCAAGGAACGCACGATCCGCGACGACTGATCGGGCGAACGCCCTCGTGGTTCGACAGGCGCCGCCTGCGGCGGTTGCTCACCATGAGGGCTAACCAGCCAGCGGCTTCGAAGTTCTCATGGTGAGCAGCACGCATAGCGTGCGTCCGTCGAACCACGAGGACGTGCTCGCTGCCGTCAGTCCCGAGCCTTCGGCGGCTCAAACGCCGGCATGTGCCACTTCCACCTGATGGCGCCGGCGCGCACGATGAAGCCCAGCACCACGGCGATGCTGCTCGCCCATGTCCAGTCGACGCCCATAGTGCGCAGCACGACGAACACGGCCGCGCTTACGATCGCTGGTGTGATGTAGAGCTCCCGCCGCAACAGGATGGATGGCTCGCCCGCCAGCACGTCGCGGATGATGCCGCCAAACGTCGCCGTCAGCGCGCCCATCACCACACAGATAACCGGATGCACGCCCAGCGACAGAGCCTTCGCGGCGCCAACCACCGCATAGATGCACAGTCCCACGGCATCGAGCCACAGCAGCGTCTGCTCATGCACGCCGCGCCCCCGCGTCAGGTAGATCAGCACCGCCACGACCGAGCACACGATCACATAGCCGGGATCGAGGACCCAGAAGACCGGCGCGTCGATCAGCAGGTCGCGCAGCGTGCCCCCGCCCACGCCCGTGATGGCGGCAAAAAAGATGAACGTAACAACATCCTGCCGCTTGCTGGCGGCCATCAGCGCGCCCGATGCCGCGAACATCGCCACGCCTGCGTAATCCAGTACCGAGAGAAGGGTGAACTGCATCAAGGACGTACAGCGCGAATTGCCAAGTCACGCAATGGCGGTCTAGCTTCTGTGTCTCACGGGAGGATTGACCATCCGCTCTCGCCTTGCCCTTGCGTCTGTCGCGATCCTTGCCTGTCTCGGCGGGGTGGGGCTCGCCCAGACTTCGTCGACCCCGGGCAAGAAAACCGAAGCGCAGTTTGCGGGCGGCTATCGCCCCGATGCCTGTCGCTATCCAAAGCCTGCCCGTGACAAACAGCTTTCGGGCTGCTGCCAGATGGATCTGGAGATCGGTCCCGATGGCGGAGTGCTCAGCGCCGATGGCGTTTGCAGCGATCCGATCTTCCTTGAACCCACAGTCCGCTGCCTCACCGCGCAGGACTTCATCCCCGCCACCCGCAACGGTCAGCCGATCCGCGACCTGCAGCACCTCGAATACGAATGGCGCGCCACCACGCCGTCCAAGACAAATCTCTGCAACAAGCTGAAGACAAGCTGAGCCTGCCGCCGGGCTCTTGAACATCCAGCCAGAGTCATGATCCTGCGTGCATAAGCGTGGGAGCGTGCCGGATGGAAGTGATCTCGAACGTATCGGACGCCGGGCTGTACTGGTCCGAACTTGCCCGCAACTGGGCGTCCGCCTTCACCTTCGTCGCGGCGCTGCTGGCGGGCCTGTTCGGCCTGTTCCGTTATCTCCGCTCCGAACGGATGCGCCAGACGGAACAGGTGCGCGAACTCTATCGCATGTTCTTCGAGTCCGACCGCTACCGCCGCATCCGCTTCGTGCTCGCCAATCCGGACTCGCCCGAATTCGCCGCCCTGAAGTCCGAGCTCGCCACGCCCGGCATGCCCAAGGCGCTCGAGGGCGAACTCATAGACTTGCTCAACTTCTTCGAATTCGTCTCCGGCCTCACCCGGCGCGGCCTCGTCGCCAAGCGCGACATCGACTGGATGTTCGCCAGCTTCATCGACCGGGTCGTGGCGGTCGATTTCGTCCGCGCCTATGTGGTCCGCTCCGATTTCGACGAACTCCAGGTCGCCGCCCGTCGTGCGGACAAGAGCAGGAAGTAGCGCGCCGGAACCGGGTTCCTGGGTGTATTCGCGCGCTGGCCAGCCACAGGGTGTTCCTGTCGCCCCCGAGCGGGACTATGTCAGAGCCAGCACAGCCCTCAGGCCCAATCCATGATCAACCGCACCGCCGGCCCCGAAATCATCCGCCAGATCGACCTGCTGTCGAAACTGCCCGGCCTCGGGCCGCGTTCAGCCCGCCGCGCCGCGCTCCACCTTCTGAAGAAGCGCGACCAGCTGCTCAGCCCGCTTGCGGCCGCGCTGGCTGATGCCGCCGCCAAGGTCCAGATCTGTGGCGACTGCGGAAACTTCGACACCGTGAACCCGTGTTCCGTCTGTGCCGCGCCGGGACGGGACAGCAGCATCATCTGTGCGGTGGAGGAAGTGGGGGATCTCTGGGCGATGGAACGCTCGGGCGTGTTCCGCGGGCGTTATCATGTGGTCGGCGGAACCCTGTCCGCCCTCGACGGCATCCGCCCCGAAGATCTCAATATTTCTCGGCTGGTCGAGCGCGCCGGCGCCACAGATGTGCGCGAAGTAATCCTGGCGCTGAACGCTACCGTGGACGGACAGACCACCGCCCACTACATCACAGACAGGCTGGCGCATTTGCCTGTGAAGGTAACGCGCCTGGCCCACGGCGTGCCCGTGGGCGGGGAGCTCGATCATCTTGACGATGGCACGATCGCAGCTGCGATGTCGTCGAGAAGATAGAAAGACTGTTGGGAACGTCCCATGGTGAAACGTAAACACGTGCCGGTTGTACTGACGGTTGCCGCGGTCGGCGTAGGTGTCGGCATCGGCATGTGGCTGATGCGCGACCGGATCCGATCCGTCGCCCGCGATGTCCGCTCGAACGCGCGCCGGGCCAACAAGCCGCTCGATGTCTTCGGAACTGACGTTCCGGATGACGCCTTCGAAGGCGTGTCGAACTTCCCGCACATGCCCGAAGGCTGGCGCCCCAAGCGCGGGATGCGCGACTAGTTTTCGTCTATTCGCAGAATCGCGCGACGTTCCGGTCGCCTGAACCGTGTGTTTGCGGTTGATCGGAACAAACAAAGAACTTATGGTCGCGCGATGACACTCGATCCCCTGCACATCGTTTTGCTGCTGGTTGCGCTGGCCGCTGCCGCTGCAGCCTTCGTGTTCTCGCAACGCAAGCCGCCGGATACGGCGCATCTCTCGGCTGAGCTGGCTGAACGCGGCAAGGAAGTCGCGTCGCTCAAGTCCGAAATCGTGGCGTTGCGCCAGCGCGCCGAAACCTCCGAAAGGGCGCACGCCGCCGAAGCCGCCAAGATGACCGAGCGTGACGCCAGCATGGTGCGTGAGCGCGAACAGCTCTCGAAAATGCAGCAGGAAAGCGAGGCCCGCTTCAAGTCGCTGGCCGACGCAGCCCTGCTCAAGTCGCAGCAGCAATTCGTCCAGATCGCCGACGAGACACTGAAGAAGCACAAGGAGGGCGCCGAGGGCGAACTCGGCAAGATGCTGAAGCCGATTCAGGACACGTTCGGCCAGTTCCAGAAGAAGGTCGACGAGATCCAGAAAGTCTCGACCGAGGATCGCGCCAAGCTGGAAGAACAGATCCGCGGCGTCAGTGAAAGCGTGCGCAAAACCGAATCCGCCGCCGGCAAGCTCGCCAATGCGCTCTCCACCACGCGCCATGGCGGCCGCTGGGGCGAGGAAACGCTCCGCAACGTGCTGGAGATGGCCGGTCTCTCGCCCTACGCGGACTTTACAGAGCAGACCTCGTCAGACACCGACAAGGGCAAGATCCGGCCAGACGTCATCGTTCGTATGCCCGGCGGCCGCGAGCTGGTGATCGATTCCAAGGTCTCGCTGGACGATTATCTCGCCGCTTCGAACGAAACCGATCCGGTGAAGCGGCAGGCGCACCTGGCCGCCCACGCCGCCAAGGTTCGTGCGCACGTCACCAGCCTTGCACGCAAGGACTACTGGAAAGGCTTCTCGGATCGCGTCGACTTCGTCGCCATGTTCATGCCCGGCGAGAATTTCTACGCCGCCGTGCTGGAGCATGATCGCGAGATATTCGATTTCGCCTCCAAGAACAGCGTCATCATCGTGACGCCATCGACCCTGATCGCGCTGGCCAAGGCCGTCGCCTATGGCTGGCGGCAGGAGCAGGCGGCGCGCAATGCAGAGCAGGCGGTGGAACTCGGCCGCGAACTCTACCAGCGGCTCTCGGTGATGACCGAGCATATGTCCAAGGTCGGCTCCAATCTCGACAAGGCGGTCGACAGCTACAACTCGCTGGTCGGCTCCTACGAACGGAAGGTCATGCCGCAGGTCCGACGTTTCGAGGAACTGCAAATTCCGACCGAAGATCGGGCGGTGGAAGCGCCGGGAGAGCTGGGTGTCCGCGCCCGCACGCCGCAGGCGCAAATAGCCGAAGTGAAATCCGATACTCCACTTCTGGACGCCCTGCAGCCGCAGGCGGCAGCCGGGAAACGGAAATAGCCTTTCCCGTCAGGGGTAATCCGCCATGCTTCAGCACGCCTCACGGGCTCGTTCACTTGACGAAAACCGGCGCCGTCCATAGCTAGCGCCTATGGCTATCCGTCCCATCCTCACGGTTCCCGATCCTGTCCTGAAGCAGGTGTCCAAAAGCGTCGCCGCCGTCACCGACGAAACGCGTGCGCTGATGGATGACATGCTCGAGACGATGTACGCCGCCCCCGGCATCGGCCTTGCCGCCGTGCAGATCGGCGTGCCCCTCCGCGTCATCGTGATGGACCTTGCCAAGGAAGGCGATCCGCCGGCCCCGCGCTATTTCGTGAACCCGGAAATCCTCGAGTCGAACAACGAGAGACAGAGCTACGAAGAAGGCTGTCTCTCGGTCCCCGATTTCTACGACGAAGTCGAACGTCCCAACCGCGTGAAGCTCCGCTACCTGAACTACAAGGGCGAACAGGTCGAGGAATGGGCCGATGGTATGTATGCCGTCTGCATCCAGCACGAGATGGATCACCTCCAGGGCACGCTCTTTATTGATCACCTGTCGCGCCTGAAGCGCTCCTACGCGATCAACAAGGTCAAGAAAGCCAAGAAGCGCGACGCGGCCTAGACGCAGCCACAAGTCATTCTCGGCCTTGTGCCGAGAATTCCGGCTGTCGACGCGCTGGGACAGCCAGCTATTCCATATCTCCCGAACCAGGATTCTCGGCACAACGCCGAGAATGACTACCCTCTCAGGCGCGCCATTGTATAAGACCGGGCGCTGCCGCATCCGGGCGGCAGAAAGCCGGAGCGGATTTTGATCAAGGCGCGTCTGATCCGCTACCTCTTCGCCATCCACCGCTGGATGGGTGTCACGCTCGGTCTGCTCATGCTGCTCTGGTGCCTCACCGGCGTGGTGATGATCTGGAACCCCTATCCGTCAACGACGCTGGATGATCGCGACTACCGCGTCGAAGGTCTCGCTCCGGTCAGCGCGCCAGACGTAATAACGCTGCCCGCAATACCCGACGCCGCCCCGGTCTCGTCCGCCCGCATCGAAATGCTCGGCGCTCGGCCCGTGCTGTCACTGGCATGGAGCGAAGGCGAGGAGGGGAAGCGTGGCCTCTACGATCTCGCCAATGCCGCGCCCGTCGAACAGATAAGCGAAGCCGAAGCGCTCGATGTTGCCCGCACCTATGTCGAACGCCACAAGCTGAAGGGCGCGCCTGCGTTCATAGGCTCCATGGAGCGCGACGAGTTCGTCGTCGCCGGATATTTCAACTCCCGTCGGCCTTTCCATCAGGTCGCGCTGAAAGACAAGGAAGACACCGTCCTCTACATCTCCTCGAAAACCGGCGAGGTCAGCCAGCGCACCACCGGATCGCAGCGCGTGTGGACATGGCTCGGCGCTATCCCTCACTGGCTGTTCTTCACCGAACTCCGGCGCAATACGCCGCTCTGGACGCAGGTGATCATCTGGACGTCGCTGGCCGGATGTTTCCTCACACTCACTGGCCTCTTCGTCGGCCTTCGCCAGTTCCGCCGCCGCAAGTCGACGAACAAGTTCGCGTCGCCCTATCGAGGTGTGAAATTCTGGCACCACATGACCGGGCTGGTCTTCGGCGTGCTGGTGCTGACCTTCTCCTTCTCCGGCTTCACCTCGATGCAGCCGTGGGGCTGGCTCGAAAACATCAAGGCGTCCGGCGAAGCTGCCGAGCGCTATTCCGGAAGCCCCGTCACATGGGCTCAACTCAAGCCCGCTCTCGAAGCGCAGGCCGCCGCCCTGCGCACCGTCTCGCGCGAGCGCAGCACGGTCGCGATGATCCAGCTCGAAGGCCAGCCTTGGTTCATCTGGCAATCCGCCGACGGCTCGCGCCGCCGCCTCGACGCCAGCGGCCAGCCCGCGCCCTTCGACGATGCCGCCCGTCAACGCGCCACAAACCTTCTCGGCAGCGCAACGGCCCGCTTTGAGACGATGACCGTGCCCGACGAATACTATTATCCGGGCGCCTCATCGTCAGACCTGCCGGCCGTCCGCATCGTGGGCGAGGGCGACACGCGGTTCTATCTCGATCCGGATACCGGCGCGGTGCGCTTCATCGCGGACGATGGCGCAAAGGGTTTCCGCGTCCTGCACATGGCGCTGCACACGTTCGACTTCGTGGGCTCGCCCCTGCGCGAAATCCTGCTGGTGCTAGCGATGATCGGCGTCACCGCCGTCTGCGCCTTCGGCGTCTGGATGGGCGCACGCAAGATCGCCCGCGGCGGCAAGCTCGACAATCTTCCGGCGGATGAACCGCCGGCCGCCTAGAACGGCGTGATCTGATCGTAGATCAGCTTGCCATACTTGTCGCGCTGCACCGCGCTGATGTCGCCGCGCCCGCCGTATGAAATCCGCGCCTCGGCGATCTTGGTGTGCGCGATGGTGTTGTCCGCCGCCACGTCTTCCGGCCGGATCACGCCCGACACCAGAAGCTCGCGCAGCTCATTATTGATGCGCACTTCCTGACTGCCGCCGATCACGAGGTTGCCGTTGGCCAGCCTGTCGGTGATCACCGCTGCGATCGTCAGCTTCACATTCTCCTGCCGGTTCACCGAGCCTGCGCCGTTGGAGGCGGAGTTGGAATCAAAGCCCACGGCGGGATCCAGCGAAGGCGTGCCCGGCAACGCACGCTGGATCGACTCTTCGATCCCCAGCAGCGCCTGTATGCCGGTTTCCGTCGTGCTGGTGCGGCTGCGCGCCGTCGAGTTGTTCAGCTGCGCCGAGTCCGCGATCTCGATGCTTACCGTCAGAATATCGCCGATCTTGTTGGCGCGCTGGTCGTTGAAGAACGAATTCGCACCGGCCCGCCAGAGCGAATTCGGCGCCTGCGCTTCCACCACCGGCGTCGGCAGTGGCATCGACACCCGCTGCGAGCCCGCAAGCGTCGCCGGGTTCGAGATCGGCGTCAGCTGCGGCGGCGCAATCGCGTCGTTCAGCCCAGCGCAGCCGCCCAGCATGAGGGCGGCCAGACCGGCTCCGGTTGTGAAGGCGTGTTTCATCTGTCTCACCTGACGTTGACGCGAGCTTGGCCACTGGCTTCGGCTACGGCGTCGATGGTTCGTTTGGAATAACTGTTGAGCACGCGCACAGCCTCGCCCTTGGCGGCTTCGTTCTGGGCCACGCCATCGACACTGAGCCGGACGCCGGCCGAAACATAGACAAGCTTCACCGGCTCTCCCTTGCGGATCACCGCAGGCTGTTTCAGGTCGACCGCTAGCAAGGGCTGTCCGGTCTTCAACGCGCGCCGCACTTCGAGACCCACAGCCGCCTGCATGTCCGCGCC
>JAUYSA010000238.1 GCA_030696545.1 Hyphomonadaceae bacterium | reverse complement strand
AGCCTGATGGGCGACTGGCGGATGTTCTTTGAAACGATCTCCGGCCGCCGGAAGTTCTGAACAGCAATCCAGAAATGAGGACGCCGGCCCCATGGGGGGCCGGCGCCAGGCTTTCGTGGGCCCCCCAGGGGAGGACAGGCCCAGCGATATAGACCGTTAGAAGTGGACCTGCAGTTCCACGCCATAGGTGCGGGGCAGGGTGTAGGTCGTCGACTGATAGATCTGGTTGTTGCGAGCCGGGTCGAGCGAGCGCGACTTGAACGACGTCTGAAGGTCGTAGCCTTCTTCGTCGAACAGGTTCCGCGTCCAGGCGATCACCGTGAACATGCCAGAGGCGTCGTTCCAGATCAGGCGCGCGTCGGTTTGCGCGTAAGCATCCGTGAGCTGCGTCGCATCGTTGAAGATGCTCGAGTAGAACTTGTCGCGCCAGTAGTAGCTGATCGACGGCATCAGAGTGGAGCCGTCTTCGAAGTTGAACATGTAGTTGACGTTGAGCGCCACCTTGTTCTTCGCCGACTGCGGCAGGTAGTTGCCTTCGACCGACTGGCCGGCCAGCTGACCGATGCCCGGGCAGCTTGCAGGCTGGTCCGGCGCAGGAACGCTGGCAGCCAGATCAGTCGGGGAAACGCAGAGCGAGTTCACGTAACGGCCGCTCTCCTGGATTTCCGCGTTGAGATACGCGTAGGTGAAGCGGATCATCAGGTCGTCGACAGGGCGCCAGCTCGATTCAAGCTCGAAGCCTGTCGTGTGGACTTTCGGCATGTTGACGAACGCGGTGTAGGACGGGCCGATATCCGGCTGGACGCCGACCGGCACCTGAACGTCGCGATAGTCGTAGAAGAACGCCGCGGTGTTGGTGGTCAGGTTCCAGTCAGCCCATTCCTGCTTCCAGCCGAGCTCGTAGGAGTCGACCGTTTCCGCGCCGGTGCGGGGCAGGGGCGACATGTCGGTGGCGTTGAAGCCGCCCGTCTTGTAGCCGCGGCTGTACTTGGCGAACACAAGCGCGTCGTCCGTCGGGGTCCATTCGAGGCCGGCCGTTCCGGTCACTGCATCCCACTCATCTTCCAGCAGGCGTTCAGCATTGCCGGTGGTGGCGTTGTACGTGATGCCTGTGTAGCCCGCGCCAGCCGTCGCGCCGGTCACGCCCGGTTGGGCAATGCCGAACAGCGGGGACGACGCATTGACCTGACCGTTCCAGATCGCACGAGTGACGTCGGTGTAGGGCGAGTAGGCGGCCGAGAACGAGCACTGAATGAAGCAGAACAGGCGCGCTTCTTCCTGGATGTGCTTGTTGTCGATCGAGTAGCGGATGCCGGTCGTCAACTTGAAGTCATCGGCGAACTGCCAGTCGGTCTGCACGAAAGCGCCGTACGAGTTGTTCAGGCCCTTGTTGTTCGTGTAGCTCGACAGGCGCTCCGGGTTCGGAGCGGCGAGGCCGATCGGAGCGTAGGAGGCGTTCAGCGCGCGGATATTCGCTGCCGAGGCCAGAGGCTCGTTCGGGTAGAAGGTCTTCACCGGCTGCTCGAAATTCTCCTGGTAAGCATAGATACCGGCGATCCACTGCAGCGGGCTGTCATAGGTCGAGATGAAGTTCAGCTCGTTCGAGAAGAACGCGCGGTTCTCGTTGTATCTGAGCTGCAGGTCCGGAAAGATCGTCCGCGCAGACGACCCGGTCGTGCCGATCGGAACCGGCGCGCCGAACGAGGTCGAGTTGTACGTGAGCGACTGAATCGGCGAGCCATCCTGGTCGCCTGTCAGAACGTAATTGTAGTAAATGTACCCGCCCAGATATTTGACGTCGAACGGGCCAGCTTCATAGACGGCTTCGAGGGCGAAGTCGTTGTAGTTGTCCGTGCGCGAGTTGCGCGGCTGCTGGTCGTTTACGCTCAGCGGATCGGTCAGTGCAGGGTTCTCGGTCGTAGAGCCGAGCTGCGTGTAGCCGATGATGCGCGGATCACCGCCCATCGCCCAGTACGGGTTCGGGTTGACCGCTCCGGTGCCCGCGAGCGAGCCAAACGAAACCTTATCGTACGGCGCGTTCGAGTTCGGCGTGGTGCGGCCGCCCGGAGGACCAGCGTTGTCATACTTGCCGGCGGTGTACTTGGTCCACCAGCTGAAGCGGTCGCCGATGTCGCCTTCGAGCTGAACTTCCCAGCTGTTGTTGTTGACGTTGTAGCCCTCAGTCTCGCCGGTGCCGTAGTTCTTGAAGATGCCTTCGTCGCGCTGGTCCTGGAAGCCGACAACGCGGCCCCGCAGCCAGTCTTCAATGATCGTGCCGGACAGCGAGAAGCCGGCCTTGGCCGAGTCATAATTGCCGAAGCCGAGGCGGAATTCGCCTTCGAAATTATCCGACGGACGCTTCGAGATGATGTTCAGCGCACCGCCGACCGAGTTGCGGCCGTACAGCGTGCCCTGCGGTCCACGGAGGACCTCGATGCGGTCGACGAAGAGGTTGTCGCGGCCGGCGATCGACGCGAACGACTGGTAGATGCCGTCAGTGTAGTTCGCCACGCCGGGTTCGGCGCCGAAGTTGTTGGTGTTGCGGCCGATGCCGCGCAGCGTGATGCGCTCGTTGCCCGCGGTGTAGGACAGGCCGGGCGCGAGGTTGGTGAGGTCCGTGATGGTGGCGATGCCGATCTCTTCACGGGTTTCGGCCGTAACCGCGGTCACGGCGACAGCGATGTCCTGGACGGTTTCTTCCCGCTTGTTGGCGGTGACGACCACGACGTCGCGGCCGGCGTCTTCGGCCGGCGGCTGGTCTTGCGGTCCCTGAACGGTTTCCTGAGCGAAGGCGGGCATCGCAATGCCCAAGGCAATCAAGCTCACCAATGAAATACGATTACGCTGCGACATGCGCTTAGACCTCCCGAATTGACGTGTTCTCCCTACGGCGCCTCTTATTTTTGGGCGTCGACGCTCCGAAACTGTGAGTCCACGGTATGGAAATCACGAATCCACGGTACGCGCGGAGTGAACTAGCGGTTCGGATTGTTTTCGGTCAACTCGGCTGGCGTCTAAACATGATAGTTTTAGCATTTACAGGCATAAATGCCGCAGCTTTAGATCCTTTGGCCGCAGGCGCTGCAACACGAAAAGGAACGGGCAGACTCTGAGAATATAGCTTATAGCTTGCAATATTCGAAAATGCGGTATGCAATTACGTAGCGTCAAACCTAGCGTAAATCCGAGTTTTCGAACTTTGCGTAGTTAACGCGGACGTGCGCGTGAGGTTGGCGTAGCGTCTGCTGGGTTATCCGGCCAGTCGTGCTTGGGATAGCGGCCCTTCATGTCTTTTCGCATGTCGATGTAACCGCCGCGCCAGAAGGCGGGGAGGTCGCGGGTGACGGCGACGGGCCGGAAGGCAGGGGACAGAAGCGCGATCGTGAGCGGGATGCGGCCATCGGCCAGTGAGGGGTGGACGGAGAGGCCGTAGGCTTCCTGGACCTTGCACTCGACGCGGGGACCGCCCTCGGCGCCGTAATCGATTTCGACGCTTCGGCCGACTGGTGTTGTCCATCGGGTTGGCGCGAGACGGCTGAGATCGCGCGGCAGGGGCCAGTCGAGCAGGGTTATGGCTGCATCCACCAGCTGGCCGCCGCCGACGGAGTCGAGCGAGGCGGCGCCTTCGAGCAGCGGGCCGAGCCAGTCTTCCAGTTTTTCCGTGAGCTGTTCGCGGAAGTTCGCGGGCCAGGGCTCGCCGATGACGGACGCCAGCACGCCGACGCGATGGATCGCGCTTTCAAGTGCGTCAGCGTTTTTCAGCAGGCTGAACCCGTTCTCGCGGATGGCTTCGAGCAGTCCGGCGCGGATCAGTTCCGGGGCCGGTGACGGCAGCGGGGTTTCTTCAAGGACGATGGAGCCGATGCGCCGCGTGCGCCGGGCGCGAACGCGGCGGGCGGCGGGGTCGTATTTCGCTTCTTCCTTCGTTTCGACGGCGCCGGATGACAGCGCGTCTTCCTCAGACAGTCTCGCCGCAAGCGTGATGCGAAGGTCAGGGCCGGAGCCGGTCATGTCGGCGACGGTCAGCCATTGCTGACGGGCAAGTGGATCGGTTTCATCGAGCATCGCGCCGCGACCGCCGGCCATGACGAACCGGCCTGCGGCAGCGCCGCGAAGCCGCGCGATGCGTTCGGGGAAGCCGAGCGCCAGGATGGTGGCGGCGGAATTACCGCCATCGGTTTTGCCTCCGGCGGCTTTCGCCCAGCGAGCAGCGAGATCGCGCATCGCCCTGGCGCGCGGGCCGTTCTCGTTCCGGAATCTTGAGAGCCGTTCGTCGAGATCGGCGGAGCGGCCGCCGAGATCGCGCTCGCTCATTACGGCGGCGATTTCCGAGGCGAGTTTTGCATCGCCGTGTTCAGCAGCTCGCAGCACCATCAGGGCGAGCCTTGGCGGCAGGGCGAGGTCGCCGATGCGTTTGCCCAGCGTTGTCAGATCGCCATCGGCGTTCATCGCGCCGCCATGGGTGAGGATGCCGCGTGCGTGGCGCCATGCGGCTTCGCGCGGCGGATTGAGCCAGCGCAGGTCTGCCGGGGATTTTGCGCCCCAGCGCGCCATGTCGAGCGCCAGCCCGGTCAGGTCGGCGTTGTCGATCTCGGGGGAGGGCGAGGCTGCGAAGCCGCGCATCTCCGCTTCGCGCCAGAGGCGGTAGCAGACGCCGGGGCCTGTGCGGCCGGCGCGGCCACGGCGTTGGTCTGCGTTGGCGACGGCGACGCGGACGGTTTCCAGTCGCGAGGCGCCGAGATTGGCATCGAAGCGCGGAACGCGGGCGAAGCCGCAGTCCACGACGACGCGGACACCTTCGATGGTGATGGCGCTTTCGGCGAGATCTGTGGCGACGACGATTTTTCGAGTGCCCTTTGGCGCTGGGGCAATGGCTTCGTTCTGTTCCTGCGGCGTCAGCGCGCCGTAGAGCGGCGTGACGTGGACGTTGTCGGCGACGGGGCCGATGCGGTCGACGGTGCGCTGGATCTCGGCGACGCCGGGGAGGAAGGCGAGGATGGAGCCGTCTTCCTCGTATAGCGCCTTGCGGATCGCGGCGGCGACCTGGTCTTCGAGGCGCTGGCGCGGTTCGTAGCCGAGATAGCGGGTTTCGACCGGCCATGCGCGGCCGAGGCTTTCGATGACGGGGGCGGCGAAGAATTCCTGCGTCAGGTTTCCGGGCAGGGTGGCGGACATCAGGACGATGCGGAGGTCTTCGCGGATGACGCCCTGCGCGTCGAGGGCGAAGGCGAGGCCTTCGTCGGCGTCGAGCGAGCGTTCGTGGAATTCGTCGAAGATGACGCCCGCGATGCCTTCGAGGGCCGGGTCCGACAGGACCATGCGGCTGAAGACGCCCTCGGTGACGACTTCGATGCGGGACTCCTTCGAGGTGCGCACATCGAGGCGGGAGCGGAGGCCGATGGTCTGGCCGACGCGCTCGCCCAGTGTCGAGGCCATGCGCTCGGCGGCGGCGCGGGCGGCGATGCGGCGGGGCTCGACCAGGATCAGCTTGCGGCCATCGATCCATGGCTCGTCGATCAGGGTGAGGGGAACGCGGGTTGTCTTGCCGGCGCCGGGCGGGGCGGAGATCACCAGTCGCGTTGTCTCGCGCAGCGCGGCGGCGATCTGCGGGATCACGTCCTCGATCGGAAGGTCGGACTTCGCGAGCATCGGCGGGAGGTATCAGCCGAAGGCGTTGTGGTCGATCAGCACTTTCGCGCCGATCACGATCAGGATCAGGCCACCGATGATTTCGGCCTGCGAACCGAGCGCTTTCGCGCCGGCCCGGCCGATCATCACGCCAGCGGTGGAGAGGGCGAAGGTGATCAGGCCGATGGCGGCGACGCTGAGCAGGATCGGCGCGCCAAGAGCAGGGAGCGTGATGCCGGCCGCCGCCGCATCAATGCTGGTTGCGACGGCCAGCATCAGCAGGGTCCAGCCGCCGGCGACCTTTTCCTTGCCGGGATCGCTTTCCTCTCCGGGCGGATCTTTCCGGAGGCCTTCCCAGATCATCTTGGCGCCGACAAGGGCCAGCAGGACGAAGGCGATCCAGTGGTCCACGCTTTCGATGACGCCTGCGAGCACGAGCGTCAGCGACCAGCCGATCAGCGGCGCGATGGCCTGTGCGGCGCCGAACGCCGCGCCGACGGTGAGTGCGCTGCGCCACGGATGCGTGCGCACGGCGGCGCCCTGTCCGATCGCGACGGCGAAAGCGTCTGCGGCGAGCCCGATGGCGAGGAGGATGAGGGAGATCGACATGGGCTGGCGGGTATCAGGGGTTGGGTGCGGCGTCGAGGCGCGATCCCGCGACACGTCGAGATGAACTACTCGCCCGCGGCCTGCGGTTGGTGGCATTGCTCGTTACCGTGGGCGTGAGCCCCCTCCGTCTCGCTGACTTCGTCAGCGATCCACCTCCCCCAGTCCTACGGACCGAGGGAGGCAATTCCCCTTCGTCGCAGGCAGCGCTGGTGGTTTGCCTCCCCA
>JAUYSA010000218.1 GCA_030696545.1 Hyphomonadaceae bacterium | reverse complement strand
TACGCGGCCCCATCCAGGCTTCCCAACCGATCTGCAGGCGCAGTTCATGGCGCTGATGTGCATAGCAGAGGGCACGAGCACCATCCGCGAGAACATCTTTGAGAACAGATTCATGCACGCGCCTGAGTTGAGCAGGCTCGGCGCGAACATCACAGTTCGCGGCAACGAGGCTATCGTTAAGGGCGTGTCGAAGCTCAAGGGCGCGCCTGTGATGGCGACGGACCTGCGGGCCTCAGTGAGCCTCGTGATTGCCGCATTGGTGGCGGAAGGCGAGACCACCGTGAATCGCATTTACCACCTCGACCGTGGCTTTGAACGTCTGGAAGAAAAGCTTGGCCGTTGTGGAGCGAAGATCACCCGTTCGGGCGATTCTGCCTGATTTCCGGGCGATCCAGGCGTGCTGGAGCCTTCCGCCAATCTGGTCTAGGGAAGTCCCGTCTGGGCATTTGCCCATGAACGCGGAAAAGCTTATGGCGACGAGTGTCCTGAGACTGCTGGCGGAAGATGCCGAAGGGCTCGGCATCATTGCGTCCGCTGTTCAGGACAGCCTTGTGAAACCGCAGGACCTGAAGCTCGACGCCCGATCACGTACATTCGGCATGGAGATCAACCGTTTCCAGTGGGAGCGGGCGGGCAAGCGCATGCCGTTCTTCCGATCACGCGCCGTGCTCGCCTTCGCGGGTGTCCAGAATGTGCGCAGCCGCGCCGTGTCAAAAGACATCGACGCCGTTCACTCGCTGATCGACATTCGTTTTTCGCCAGCTAAGGAAGCGCCCGCCGGCGTCATCACTCTCGTGTTCGCCGGAGAGACGCAGGTGGAGCTGAGCGCCGAGTGCATCGACGTGACGCTAGTGGACATCGGGCCGGCATGGCCAACCCGACGCAAGCCCGATCACGAGAAGCAGCGGTCATGAGTATTCGCCGTTTCGATGCTCAAGCTGAAGGGTTCGTCGACGCGTTCGGCGAATTTCTGGCCCTGCGCCGCGCGCAGGGTACTGAAGATGTGCATGCCAAAACTGCGGTTATCGTGCGCGATGTGCGTGAGCGAGGCGGCGAGGCAGTAGCTGGATACACAAAGCGCTTCGATGGCGTGTCTCTGGATGTGGACACGCTGACCGCAGGCGGGATCGATCTGTTTGAAGCGGCGAAACGCTGCAAGCAGGATGTTCGCGAGGCGCTGGACTTCGCGGCGGCGCGGATCGAAACCTACCACGCTCATCAGAAGCCGCAGGATCATTCCTTCATCGATCCAGCGGGTCTGGAGCTTGGCTGGCGCTGGACGCCAGTGGATGCCGTTGGCCTCTATGTTCCCGGCGGGAGGGCAAGCTATCCAAGTTCGGTGCTGATGAACGCCGTGCCTGCGAGGGCCGCTGGGGTGAAACGTATCGTGATGACGTCGCCTGTTCCGGGCGGCGAGATGAACCCGGCCGTGGCCTACGCTGCGATCCGGGCAGGGGTGACGGAGTTCTATCCGATTGGCGGCGCGCAGGCTGTTGCGGCGCTGGCTTACGGGGCAGGGCGTCTCAAGCCTGTCGACAAAATCGTTGGCCCCGGCAACGCTTATGTGGCCGCCGCAAAGCGGATCGTGTTTGGCGATGTAGGCATTGATACAATCGCGGGGCCTTCTGAAATCACTGTGGTGGCGGACAACCAGAACAACCCGGAGTGGATCGCTGCGGATCTTCTCTCGCAGGCAGAGCACGATCCGCTCGCGCAATCGATCCTGATTACGGACGATGCTGCGTGGGCTTCACGTGTTGAAGCTGCGGTCGAGCGGCAGATGGCGCAGCTTTCGACGGGGCCGACGGTTGCGCAAGCGTGGAGAGATTACGGAGCTATCGTGATGGCGCCTCTGAATCGCGCGGCGGACATCGTCAATCAGATCGCACCGGAACACGTCGAGCTTGCCGTCGCTGATCCGGACGCTATCGCCAAAGACGTGCGCCACTCGGGCGCCATTTTCCTCGGCCGTTTCGCGCCTGAAGCGCTGGGCGATTATGTCACCGGCTCCAACCATGTGCTGCCGACATCCGGCGCCGCGCGCTTTGCCTCGGGACTGTCTGTCCTGGATTTCATGAAACGCACATCGATCCAGCGCATCAGCGAGCAGGGCTTTCGTCATCTGGCGCAGGCGGCGGAAACGCTGGCGAGAGCCGAAGGCTTGCCGGCGCATGGCCTGTCCGTTTCGATCCGGCGTGGTGAGTGATGACAGGCCAGCCTCGCATCGCATCGATCGAGATTGATGAGCGGAGCCTGGCTGCCGCTGGGCCTGATGCGGAGCATGAGCGGAAGGTCGCGATCTTCGATCTGCTGGAAGGCAACCATTTCCGGGTCGTGGGTCACGATGGCGGACCTTACAATGTCGTACTGTCGCTGGCGGATAACCGGCTGGTGTTCGACATCGCGGAGCATGACGGCGCCCCTGTCCGCAAGCTTCTCCTGTCGCTCACCGCCCTGCGGCGCGTGATCAAGGACTACTTCATGATCTGCGACAGCTATTATGATGCCATCCGCAACTCCACCCCCTCACAGATTGAGGCGATCGATATGGGGCGGAGGGGGTTGCATAATGAGGGGTCGCAGGTTTTGACGGAGCGGCTGGCGGAGAAGGCTGAGGTGGACTTTGACACCGCGCGCCGGTTGTTCACCCTGGTATGCGCGCTGCACGCCCGGAGCTGATTTTTCCAAGGAATCGACGAATCCCCGGGAAAGCGTGTATAGGGGCGCCTGCAAGACGAACCGCCACCAAAGGGAGTTTCATGGCGAAGGAAGAACTTATCGAGTTTGAAGGCACTATCGTGGAACTTCTGCCCAATGCGACGTTCCGGATAAAGCTCTCCAACGACCACGAAATCATTGGCCACACGGCCGGAAAAATGCGGAAAAACCGTATCCGCGTGCTCACGGGCGACAAGGTGCTCGTCGAGATGACGCCCTACGACCTGACCAAAGGGCGCATCACCTACCGCTTCAAATGACCCAGCCCCAGGCGGGCCAGGCGCGGCTTGCGCTCGCCAGCGCGAGCCCGCGCAGGCTTGCCCTGCTGGCCCAGATCGGGATCACACCCGATGAAGTACTACCGGCTGACATTGACGAGACCCCCCTGCGCGACGAGCGCCCGCGACAGCTGGCGCTGAGGCTGGCCGTGGGCAAGGGCAGGGCCGCCCGCGAACGGCTGGATCTTACTATGACTATTATACCGGGCGGCGGCCCGGCTCATAATAATCATATACTCAGCGCCGACACGGTGGTCGCCGTCGGGCGGCGCATCCTGCCCAAGGCGGAGACGGAAACGGAGGCGCGTGCGTGCCTCAAACTCCTGTCCGGCCGGAGCCATGACGTGCTGACGGCGGTGGCCGTGTCAGCGCCGGACGGGCGCGAAGCCTCGCGCGTCGTCGAGAGCCGGGTCACGTTCAAGCGGCTGTCGCTGACCGAAACCGAGGGCTACATCGCGAGTGGCGAGTGGCAGGGCAAGGCCGGCGGCTACGCCATACAGGGAATCGCCGGCGGCTTCGTCACGGACATTTCCGGTTCCTATTCCGCCATCGTCGGACTTCCGCTGTACGAGAGCGCGTCCCTGCTTGAAGGGCTCGGCTATCCGGTCGGGCGGCGCTGGAGCGCACCGAAGTGAAAGCCACGCTTTGCATCGATGACGCGGTCGGCGAACATCGGCGCGCTCTGCTCGACAGCGAGGGCCGGCCGTTCCGGCTGGAGATCGAACGCTGGAGCGAGCGCGGCAGGCGCGCGAAGCTGGATGAAGTCTGGTGGGGCAGGGTGAAGGCCCGGATGCCGGGCAATCGCGGCTGGTTCGTTGACCTTGGCCTTGAGGCAGACGGCGTGATCGAGCCGACGCGAGCGGCGGCGGTGACGGAAGGCGCGCTGCTGGCCGTGCGCGTGAAATCCGAAGCATGGGCCGACAAGGGGCCGCTGGTGAGCCTTGCCGACATGTCGCCCACGGCGCCGAAGCCTGATGGCCCCTCGCGCCATGCGGCGGCAAAGGATGATCCCTTCCTGCGCGGCGTCGAAATCATAGCGACCGTCACGGGCGCGGATGCGCGACGGGATGTCGATGCGGCGGTGGAGGAAGCGCAGCAGCGCATCCATGTGCTTCACGGCGGCGGCGACATTGCGATCGACGCGACACGCGGGATGACCGTGATCGATGTGGACAGCGGCAGCCGTGCTTCGGGTGCCGATGCGGAGGCGTTTGCGCTGGACCTCAACCGTGCGGCGGCCGACGAAGCGGCGCGGCAGCTCGCGCTGCGTGGCGCGGGCGGTCTGGTGGCCATCGACTTTGTCGGGATGCAGGCGGCGAAGAGCCAGCGTGCGGTGGTCGAGGCTTTCCGCAAGTCTCTGGCGGCGCGGCTTGGGCGGACGAGCGAGGTTCTGGATATGTCGCAGCTTGGCGTGTGCGAGGCGGCGATTGCGCGGCGCATCCGCCCGGTGCGTGCTGCGCTGGCGGCGCCGGCTGCTGAGCGCGAGGCGCTGGATGCGCTGCGGGCGATCGAGACGGTTGGGTGGGCGGCGCGCGCGGCGCGAATCCATGCACGGGTTTCGGCGCAGGCCGCGCAATGGCTGGAGCTTGATCCGGTGGGCTGGAAGGACCAGCTAGCTAACAGAATCGGCGCGCGCTGGACCATCGAGGCCGGGGCGAGGGCGCTGGGCAATCCTGAAGTGCCGGGCAATCCTGAAGTGTGGAGCGCGTAAATGGGCTGTCCGATCTGCTCCAAGCCGAAAGACCCGAAGTTTGCGCCGTTCTGCTCGAAACGCTGCGCGGACGTGGACCTGTCGCGCTGGCTGAAGGGCTCCTACGCGATCCCCGGCATGGAGACGGGCGAGGAAGACGAGGACGGCCGGTCCAGCAGCACGGAATCGCCTGAAAACAGGGATTAAACGGGCTGGCACAAGGGCATGGACAGGGAATAATGGTTTCCCTATACATCGCGCCTCTTCGCCGCGAGGCGCAGGCCCGGATAGCTCAGTTGGTAGAGCAGCGGATTGAAAATCCGCGTGTCGCTGGTTCAATTCCGGCTCCGGGCACCATTTCTTTCATCCTGCAGCGCCTCGTCAAATCTAAGTTCGCGTCGAAGCCCGACTCGCGCTGCTACCCAACCGTGACCTACACTCTGAATCCTGAAATGAGCTGGAGTGAAACTGCGTCTGCTACGCGGCCATTGAGAGCAATGCCTCGACTGGCGAGCGGCTAAAGAGGGCCGATG
>JAUYSA010000210.1 GCA_030696545.1 Hyphomonadaceae bacterium | reverse complement strand
CGCGCGCCTGAGGCGCTCGCCGCCGAAATGGCCGATCTCATCGCCTTCAAGACTGCAGCACTAACGGCGCTGGGCTATCGGCGCAGCGGCTTTTGGGGCGAGGAAACCGCTTCCCAGAAGCTCGAACACTTCGGACTGCTGTTCGGGGCGCTCGCCGCGGCTCCCGACGGCCCTGTCCAAGGCCGCGGCCTGCCCTTGGAGCGCCTGGCCTTCGCACTGTTGGCGTTTCCACGCCCATGGGACTGGTACTTGCGTTGGCGCGAGGCCCGGCGCGGATTCTACACAGCCTGGGAAGCCGACATGCTCAGCATCGCCGCGGCGCTCACCGCCCCGCAAACCGGATGGGTGACGCAAAACCCGCAGCTCGCCGATCGCCTGGAGCCCATCGATGGCCTGGTCAGCGCCCGCGAGATCGAAGCGGCGCGGAGCGACTGGACCCGCGTTTGCGCCGAGCTTCACGCCTTCGCCATGGCGCGGACCAAGGAAATCGAGCGGGTGTCTCGTGTTCACCACGACCCGTTCGAACCGATCCTGCCGGTGCTCGAGGCCGACAGTCCGGTCGGGCAGTACCGCAGGATCGCCGACGAGATCCTCAAGCGACGGCCCTCGGAAGCGCGCTACCCAAAGGCGGTCGCCGAGAATGCCCGTGCGTTCCTGATGATCCGCCTGGGGCTGCACCTGGGCTTTAGGCAAAAGAACCTGCGCCAACTGATGCTGTGCAGGCGCGGCGAAGCCCCGCGGACCGAGCGACAACTGGTCCAGGCCAAGCGAGGCGAGCTGCGGTGGAGCGAACGCGACCAGGCCTGGGAGGTGTACGTGCCAGCGAACGCCTTCAAGAACGCGAACTCCGCCTTCTTCAGCGGCCGGCCTTTTCGCCTGACCCTTCCCGACATCGCCGGCCTCTACGAGGAACTCGAGGCCTACATCGAGCGGCGCCGATCGGTGCTTCTCGGCGAGGCCGAGGACCCCGGAACCTTCTTCGTGAAGACGGTGAAATCCAGCAGCGGGTCGGCGGCGTACGACCAGACGACCTTCTACGAAGCCTGGCGCTGGATCATTCAGCGCTATGGAATCTACAACCCCTGGACAAAGCGCGGCGCGATCCCAGGCCTTTTGCCGCACGGCCCGCACAACGTGCGCGATGTGCTCGCCACCCATATCCTGAAGCAGACCGGATCGTACGAGCAGGCCAGTTACGCGATCCAGGATACGCCTGACACGGTGGCCGCTCACTACGGTCGGTTCTTGCCACAGGACAAAGCCGCCCTCGCTGCTCAAGTGCTCAATCGTGCTTGGGAGACCGCTTAGCGATCGTGCGTTTGTCGTGAACTACCCGATCCGCGTGCGTGACGCGCTGGCGCTGGTTTGAGCGTGGTGACACGGCGCTCTATCGACGCCAGCTACCTCGCTGCTGAACACGCGGAACCCACCAAGAATCACTGAATTCGCCCCCGCCCTACCCCATGGACGTGGTCGGCCAAAGAGGGGCTCCAAGTCGCTTCAAAACGGGCTCAGTTGGGGTGAAACGGGGGTTTTTGGGGCGAGTTCTTGAGATGGTCGATTTGGTGTGTGCGTGGATTTCGAATTGGCTTCGCCGCGTCGCCACCGAAGGCGCGCAAGCCATGGCGTCATCGCACCGAGATCAGAGCCGCCGCGGCGTCAGGACTCACGCCCTACCCTGCCTCGGCCTACGAGCCGGGCGGATTGTGGCTCGTTCCAGCGATCGTTCTGTTGGCTCCACTGGCTGGTCTGACACTCCAGAAAGTTCGCCTCGGTGCACGGCACAGTCCACAACCACTTCAATCAGGAACGCCATCTAACAAGCCGAGAAACCTACAAGGCCAACCGCTCAACCGGCCTGGCTGAGTGGCAATCCCTCATGGCCTGAGGCGCGGATGCCCATGCCCTCACTCCGCAAAGTGGAGACAGGTTGTCGTTGGACTGACAGCCCCCCCCATTCCATTGGGGCCGCGTCGAGTGTGCGCCCTCAAGAGGTCGTCGGAATAGCAAGGCCTACCGGAGATCAGCATCAACGCAATGGCGATTCAATATTGAAGTGGTATTGACTAGTACACTGCCTCATGATTTCGCGTTACGATTGATAATATCGATCGCAGTTTCTCTAAAAATATTGTGAGCGCTAGAATTCCGTCTTTTATCGGAAATCATCAATAATTTTCTTACATTGTGGAAATCAACCACACGCGCGAAAGAAACACCTTCATGCGACAATCTGGAGTCTGGGGAGAGAATAAAGCTCACGCCAAATCCAGATGCAATTAAGTTTAGTATAAGATTTCTCGAGTTAGCAAATTGCACCACATTCAATCGCAATCCACCCTCACCGCAGTGATTGACTATCCAAGCAAAATATTCAGGATTCTCTATGGGACTCGGCAATATGAATTCTTTTCCGCGTAGATCAGCGAGAACTATTTTGTTCATTCCACACAAATCGATATCACGCGCCGGGAACGCCGCATATACTTTGTCCTCACAGATTTCTATCGCTTCTATATTATTATCCTCGTTACCTGTTTCGTGACAAAAACCGAAATCCATAATCCCGGAAGCAATCGCCCTCTCTTGCTCAACACTGGTGTTTTCGACGAGCTTTAGCTCGACACGAGGGCAGCGATTTCGAAACTCTCTCAAGCATTCTGGAACTACTCTGTGGCAATCCGCTATCGTATTATAACCAATCGTAAGTTCGCCATGCATGCCCGCTCCGAACCGCCTCACATGTGAGCTCGCACTCTCTAGACCGGCGACCAAGGGTTCAATCTGCCTCAAGTAATAATGGCCTGCTGGCGACAGGACCACGCGCCTGTTCTGCCGGTTAAACAGGAGCACGCCCAGCTCTGCCTCCAAATCGGCAATTCGCCGCGAGAGTGCGGACTGTGCCACATTCATCTCTTCTGCGGCTCCGCGGAAGCTTTCCTTGCGCGCAGCGGCAATAAAGTAGCGGATTTGTCGAAAGTCCATCCTTCGACGCTGCCACGGCATCGGTTCACTCGCAACTGCGTGTGCACGACATCTGCTTTGTCATTCCGTTGGTCACCATAGTCCTCCAGTTGAGCGGCAAGGCGGAGGCATGCGCTGTGCGCGGCGCCAACAGAATACGGCAGCGGCCTGAGCACCATGGAATGATGCCGCTACGGCATCAAATTGAAGGCGATTCGGTATTGGACTGGCGATCATTCGCAACGTAACCGTCGAGCTGTGCACACTAGTCCAGCGCAGCGATTTAGAGATCGGATGCTTCAGGGGCCCGTTAGCTGGTCCCAGGGGCCTCCGGATCAGGCGGGTGAATGTTTCCATCCGCCCCTCGAGGCGGCCGCAATCTCCGAGGAGAAGAAATGACTGAACGCCTTTTCCACGGTGTGAAGGTGATCGATGCCGCGACCTTCGTAGCCGCGCCCGCCTGTGGCGTGATCCTGGCCGACTTTGGCGCGGACGTCATCAAACTGGAACCGCCTGAAGGCGATCCATATCGCCGGGCCGCGCCGCCGCTCTGGCAGCTCGCCTCACGCAACAAGCGGGGCCTCGTATTGGATCTCCGGTCGGCCGATGGATTGGCTGCGCTGCATCGCATTCTGGACGACACGGACGTGTTCATCACCAATCTTCCGTTGGGCGCGCGCGAACGGATGAAGGTTTCGTACGCTCATCTATCGGCTGGCCGGCCACGCCTGATCTACGCTTCATTCACAGCCTATGGCGAAATAGGTCCGGACGTGGACAAGCCCGGATTCGATTCAACCAGCTATTGGGCTCGGACAGGCATTCTCGATGAGGCGAGGCCGAACGACGAAGCGGAGCCTGCGTGGCCGGTCCCCGGCATCGGCGACCAACCGGCTGGAGTGGGTCTCTTCGCAGCCATCGCGGGAGCCCTCTACAGGCGGGAACGCACGGGCCTTGGTGGCATGGTCTCGTCATCTTTGCTCGCGAACGGGCTTTGGGCCAACGGGCTGCCCGTCCAGGCCGCATTGGGCGGCGCGCGTAGGCTGCCACGGGCGCCGCGTCTGGCTCGACCGAATGCGTTGGTGAACAACTACCGATGCGCAGACGGTGGTTGGATTTCACTGATGATAATGAACGAGGAGAAGCTTTTTCCCGCGCTCCTCGATGCCCTGGGTCTTGGGCCTCTGCGGGGCGATCCTCGATTCCTGACACGCGAAACTCGCGCAACGCACGCGGCGCCTCTGATCGTCGAGCTGGACGCGGCCTTCGCAACTCGCGGGGTCACGCATTGGCGCGAGACCCTCGATCGCGCCGGCGTGACGTTCGACGTCATGTTGACGGTCGAACAGATCGGTCAGGATCAGCAGATCCTGGCGAGCGGCGCGTTGGCTCCACTGGCGCACAACCCAGATGCGCTGACCGTGAGCTCTCCCTTCGAGCTTGCGGATGCGCCGAAGACGCCCGCTGGGCCGGCTCCTACTCTGGGAGAGCATTCGGACGACATCTTAGCCGAAGCCGGCCTGTCCCCCGATGAGATCGCCAGTCTTCGGAAATCCGGCGCGCTCGGGGCCACGCCCACCAGCGCGTGAGCGCGGTCCCGCGCATCTAATGATGCAACCTCGGCAGCGTCAGTTTTTACAGCTCACCGCGTAGAGGATAAAATGGTTTTACCTTATTCTGAGCGGCCCGCTGGGCATCCGGTAGATTATGCTGGTACGCAAGCGCAGGTTAGCGGCGTAGCGCCGCGACCTGGCGAACATACCGACGAAGGCTTCAGGAGCTTGGCTTCGGTGAGAACCGCATCGCTGACTTGCGCGCAGCCGGTGCTATTCGCTGATCCTGGGCGATCTCAACTCGATTCCATAAGGAAGACACGATGGAAGACGTATTGATCCCGGGCATTAGCCGTTATCCGACGATCCGCCGAATCCTATCGACGCTGGGGGCACCATGATTGAGTCCGATCTCGACCTAACGCTTTTTTACGCACCTACGCCGAATGGCTGGAAGGTCACGATCTGTCTCGAAGAGATGGATCTGCCCTATCAGGTGGCGCCGTTCAAACTGGGCGTCGAACCGCCTGACGGTTTCCTGGTCGCAAGTCCGAACGGCAAGATCCCCGCGCTGGTCGACCGCCGCGGGCTGGGCGGATCGGTGCAAACGGTCTTCGAGAGCGCCGCGATTCTGCTCTACCTAGCCGAAAAGACCGGGCAGTTCGTGGATCCAGATCCAGTCGGCCGCTATTCTGTTTTGCAATGGCTGATCTGGCAAGCGGCCGGGCTGGGCCCGATGGGGGGGCAGCACGGCCATTTCCTGCTCTACGCGGCCGAAAAGGTTCCTTACGCCATTCGGCGCTATGGCGACGAGGTGCGGCGGCTCTACGCCGTTCTGGATGCGCAGTTGGCTCGAACCGGCGCATTCGTGGCTGGCGAGAACTATTCGATTGCCGACATGGCCTGCTTCCCCTGGATCATGACGCACAAGGCGCAAGGGCTGACGCTGGACGACTATCCCGCACTGAAAGCGTGGTTTGCGCTCGTCCGGGCTCGGCCGGCCGTGCAGCGCGGCCTTTCGGCTGGCGGCGGCGTCGAGGCCATGCGGTCCCGCCCGCACCTAACTGACAGCCGCGTCCGGTCATGATCGAAATCCGCCTGGGCGGCGAACGCTCGGATACCCGCCGGTGTTCACGTAGGCATCGCGATGAATCTGGATTGCCCTGAAGCGAGACATGTCCATGTCGTTTCGCCCGCAATTTGATCGAAGTCAGATTGCGGCCGAAATCGCGACCTCGTCTATGCGTTCTTCGACCGGCCGGCGGCGGCGTCGAGGCCATGCGATCCGGCCCGCGCCCAACTTTTTCAGCCGTCTCAGATGCAAAGGAAGCGACGCGATGAAGCTCGAAATGTACTTCGATTGCTCGAGTCCATGGAGCTATCTGGGCTTTGAGCGAATTCTGCCCTTGGCCGAAAGCTTCGGCATCACTCCCGAACTTCATCCGGTCTTGGCGGGGGGTATCTTCAACGCGGTCAATCCCGGCATCGAGTATTTCAAATCCAAGGATAGTATCCCGAAGCGCAAGGTAGATTATCATGCCAAGGTCATGCAAGATTGGGCCGACATAACGGGCGTGACGATCAAATTCCCACCAGCTGGACATCCGGTCAATAGTGTTAAGGCGATGCGCGCATGTCTGGCTGTCCAGCCGATGGGACATCTCATCCCCTTCGCCCGCGCCTGCTTCCAGGCGATTTTCCGCGACGAACTGCCGCTGTCGGAAGATGCCGTGCTGCTCGATATCTGCCGCGAATTGGGCCTCGATGGTCCATGGCTGCTCAGCCGCATCGCGGGGCAGGACATGAAGGACGCATTGCGCACCAAGGTAGACGAAGCGATTGCGCGCGGCGCCTTCGGCGTGCCCACGATCTTCCTGAACGATAACGACTTATATTTCGGTGTGGACTCGCTTCCATTGGTCGCCGCTCGGTTAGAGCAATCGCAAGCTTCCTGAACGCAGACACCCGCCTCACGCTGGCGAACCTCTAGGTCCGCGTCATTCGACACCCAGCCCATCTTACGATTTCTTGGAGACATGACGTGTCGAATAGCACCTCCGCAGTGGTCGACCCGCGCCAACTCGCTGGCCGACGCCTTGGCAGGCTTGGTACACCGCGGCGCTGCTGGATTTGCTCTATGTCATGTCCTTCATAGACCGCAACATCTGCTCGTTGCTCGCCCAACCGTCTCTCTGGCCTCGGACTCAACGATCGCCAAATGGCGCTGCTCCTCGCGCTAGGTTTCGCGCTCCTATTCAGCAGAATCCTGCCGGCTGGATCCGCACCATTGGGCTGCCTGCCGGGTGTTGGCAGGGCAATTTTTTCGAACAACTTCGCCGCGGATTTGCGGCGGGGGCCTCTGCTGATCTTGCAGACTTTTCGCGCGCCAACCCTCCGTGACTCAGGCCTCAAACCTCATCTGAATACTTGCTTGGAAGTTAAGTTGACTACTCCGTTGGTCCTCACCCGTATATCCGGGCGACGTTCTGACCCTCGATATATGGGCCGATGGCGAAGAAAATTCCTTCGAAGGGCGCGCGCGGGCGCGCGGCGTGACTGTTGTTAAAAACGGACTGACCGTCCTGCGTTGATCGACACAGTCTCTCTGCATAGATGGGGAATCTAGTGGTCCAGACCATCCCTATAAACGAATATACCAACATTTATGAGAACAAAGACAAGCCAATACGTAGAAATATGAAACCACGAACGAAGCTTTTAATAATCGGAGATAAAATGAAAGACGCCAATAAGTTACATCTGGAATCATTTGCTGACGCGCAAAATCATGTGGGAGAAAAGTTCGGATTCCGGCGGGGAATTGATCGCCTATGTGCGGCAGCTGAGGGAGGCGGGCTACGACACCGTCATTGCGTCGCCGTTCTTCAACGATAAGGCCTTCAACAAGGCCAAGGAGCAGACGGCGGAATTCGAGCCCCGATTTCTGTTGTTTGTCCGCGCATTGGCGGAGATCGAGATCCGGGTGGAGGGATCGGAACCCCGAATTTGGAGGAAGAGCGCCGCCAGCGGCGATCAAGTTGAGCTTCAGATCGCTGAGCGCGACGCGACCACGACCGAGTCTTGGATCTGTCGCTATGCGAACGGAGAACTGGCGGAAGACCCGGAGCGGTCCGCGGATCAACCAAGCCGATATGAACTCGCAGTCGCCTTACGGACGGATGCGGAGAATGAACGGGGCGAGCTCCACTGCTATTTTCCAACCAGCGTCACCGTACCATTTTCCGCCCTTTTCCACGCCACCCTGGAGATCACCTCCAATCGGAAGAACCTGAAGGACCAATCAAGTCAAAACGACGAAGTGCTCGCCAAGCTCGCGGACTTCTATGCGGAGACCCTGTCCGAGCTGCGCCAGGCAGGTACTGTACTGAACGCCTTAGACTTTCTGTATGCGGACGAGACCTTCGCCGAACCGCTGAGGCTATTCGAGAAGGCGGTCTATGAGGCCGCCGCGCAGCGGCCAATTATCGCGACGATTGGTGGCGAGCACGTGTGCGCAGATAGAACGCGTCTTGGCCCTCAGGGTTATGACAAGTTCTTCCCGGAACGGCTGTTTCCCGGTCTGGCGCGCTGCAGATCGGCGAGCGATCTTCCGGTCCTGAAGGCCCTGGGCGTCAAGGGCATGGCGCCAGACGAAGCCGTCGACGTCCTTCGAAGGGCCAAACTGGACCTCGATGAACGCGCAAGCGTCATCGCCGGTATCGCTCAGAATCTGCCGGCCAAGTTCCACCTCCGATCATTTCTGATCGATCAAAAGGATCTGCCGCTGAAGGCCAGCAATAGCTGCTTCCCGCCGCCGACGAGCGGGCGGCCGCCCGTGCTTCCGCGCTGGGCCCGAGGAAAATTCCTCAGCAGTCCCCTCTGGGACCGATTGAGCGCCGCTCTGCCGGGCACACCGCGTGAGAAAATCCTTCGGTTAAAGTTCTTTGGCGTTGAGGAGTACAACCTCGATGGCGTTGTGCGCTCCTTGGTCCGGCAAGCCGAACGGCTGATCGACCGCAGTCCGGCTGAGGTGGGGGTGCGCGTACGCGGTGAGCTCCTGTCGGCGCTC